>NZ_JBEXWT010000060.1:0-57640 GCF_040629945.1 Kitasatospora sp. NPDC005856
ACTAACCCCCCTACATGCACCATCTTTCCAACCCCCCCCCTGTACGCTCCGCGCGCCGCCTCCGGATGGGGGGGTCCCCCACCCCGCCGACGGACGGCCCCAGCCGGCCGCGGCCGCGCTCAAGGTCGTCCCGACGCCGAAGGACCTGGCCGGGCGGGCCTCCTCCGTCACCCCGATCACCCCGATCACCCCGGTCGCGAACGGCGCCAACGGCCACGGCGCCAACGGCCACGCGGTCAACGGCCACGGCGCGAACGGGCACGCCGCGAACGGGCACGGCGCCAACGGGTCCGGGGCCGTCGCGCAGGCCGGGCCGGTGCTGCGGTGGTCCTCCGACCGCGGCTGGGTGGACCGGCCCGCCCCGGAGCCCGCCGTCACCGCCGGCGACAGCCTGCCCACCCTCGCCCAGCTCACCACCGCCGAGCAGCGCTGGGCCGACCGCGAGGAGGACATCACCTCCATCGGCGGCGACGCCCACGAAGTCGGGCAGGTCTTCGCCCGCCGCTGGAGCGAACGCGTCGGCGACGGCGAGAGACTCACCGTGCTCTGGCCCGACTACCCGCGCATCCCGCACCGGGTGGACGGCGAACTGCTGCGCTACGCCGCCCGCTTCGGGCTGCTGGCGCACAAGGACGACCAGATCGACGAGCACGACCGCTACGCCATCCGGGCCGGGTTCTGGAAGGAACTGGCGGCCAGGGTGCCGGGCGGGTCGATGGTCGTCGACGACTGAGCCGGGCGGACGGTCGGGCCGGGGTCGGGCCGAGGGTCGGGCCGCCCGCGGAACCGCCCGTCGAAGCGCCCCGGTGAGGGAACCGAGCCGACGACTGGGCCGACCGGTCGGCGGCCCGGGGGCCGGTAGGGCCCCGTTGTCCGGTTCGCCCGTACGAGCGCGTAGAGTCTTCGGTCGTGAACGAGACGGCCGGGCGAGCACCCGAGGAACCCCAGCCGTGCGCCGTCGTGCGCGACCTGGTCAGGACCTACCGCAGCGGCCGCGGCGCCGCCGCCACCGAGATCCGGGCCAACGACGGGATCAGCCTCACCGTCCGTACGGGCGAGATCTTCGGACTGCTCGGGCCCAACGGAGCCGGGAAGTCGACGCTGGTGCGCCAGCTCACCGGACTGCTGCGCCCCGACTCGGGATCCGTCGAACTCTTCGGCCACGACATCGTGCGGCACCCCGAGCGGGCCGCCCGGCTGCTCGGCTACCTCGGGCAGGAGTCCACCGCGCTGGACGAGCTGACGGTGGCGCTCGCCGCCGAGACCACCGGGCGGCTGCGCGGACTCACCCGGGCGCAGGCCCGCGACGCGGCCGCGGACGTGCTGGCGGAGCTCGGCCTGGAGCCGATCGCCACCCGGCCGCTCGCCAAGCTGTCCGGCGGACAGCGGCGGCTCGCCTGCTTCGCGGCCACCCTGGTGGGGGACCGGCCGCTGCTCGTCCTGGACGAGCCGACCACCGGCATGGACCCCGTCGCCCGGCGGGCCGTGTGGAGCGCCGTGGACCGGCGGCGCGCCGAGCGCGGGACGACGGTGCTGCTGGTCACCCACAACGTGATCGAGGCGGAGACGGTGCTCGACCGGGTCGCCGTGGTGGACGACGGCCGGGTGATCGCCTGCGACACGCCCGGCGGGCTCAAGGCACTGGTGGACGGCGACGTCCGGCTCGACCTGGTCTGGCGGGACGAGGCGCCGCTCGGGGTGCCCGCCGTCGCAGCGCTGCGCGAGCGGGCCGAGTGCACCGGCCGCCGCTGGACCGTCCGCACCACCCCCGAGCAGGCCCGCGAACTGGTCGCCGCCGTCACCACCGGCCCGGCCTTCGCCGCCCTCGACGACTTCACCCTCGCCACCCCGAGCCTTGAGGACGCGTACCTCAAGCTGGGCGGCCGCCACGGAGGACTGGCCAAGTGACGCTGCTCTCGGTGCCCCCGCGGACCGACCGGTCCACGGCCGCCCCCGCTCCGCTCGCCCCCGCGGCCAGGCTGCTGCCGGCGCTCGCGGCCGTGTACCGGGCGCAGCTCGCCCGGGCGCGGGTGGCGCGCATCCCGCTGCTGTTCGTGGCCACCTTCCAGTCCCTGGGCATCCTGGTGATGATGCGGGGCGTGGTGGACGCCGGGCAGACCTCGGAGGCGCGGTCGGTGGTCGCCGGGTCGAGCGTGCTGGTGGTGGCCTTCGTCGCGCTGAACCTGCTCGCCCAGTACTTCGGGAAGCTGCGCGCCACCGGCGGGCTCGACCACTACGCGACGCTGCCGGTGCCGGCCGCCTCGGTGGTGCTGGGGGCGGCCGGCGCGTACGCCTCCTTCACCCTGCCCGGGACGCTGGTCACGGCGGTGTTCGGGGCGGTGACCTTCGGGCTGCCGCTCGGGCAGCTGTGGGTGCTGCTGGCGGTCGTGCCGCTGTCCGGGGCCGCGCTGTCCGGGCTGGGAGCGGCCTGCGGGCTGCTGGCGCCGCGCCAGGAGATCGCGACGATGCTCGGGCAGCTCGGGATGTCGGCCGCGCTGCTGCTGGGCGTGCTGCCGGTGGACCACCTGCCGCAGCCGGTGCAGTGGCTGCGGGCCCTGCTGCCGTCCACGTACGGGGTGGACGCCTTCGCGCGGACCTTCGCGCCGGATCCGGACTGGGCGCTGGTGCTCGGGGACCTGGCGGTCTGCGCGGGGGTGGGCGTGGTGTCGCTGGCCGTCGCCACCTGGGCGTACCGGCGGGCGGTCTCCCGGTAGGGCACCCGATGGCGGTGGCCGGGTCCGGCGGGTGCGGGCGGTCGGTACAGCGGTCGGTACGGTGGTGGGTCGTTCGAGTGGCCGTCGTGACACGATGGGGCCTGTGACCGTACCGAACACACCTCCGGATCCCGCCCCCGCCGACGTGCACGAGGTGCACGCCGGGCGCGACGTGCAGGCGGTGCCGGCCGCAGCCTCCGACCCGTTCGCGCCGCCGCACGGGGCCACCGCCCTCGGACACGGGACGACGACCCCGCTGGGGCAGCGGCTGCTGCCGGAGGCGCGGGTCGGAGCGGGTGTCGTGATCGCCTGTCTGGTGGCCGGTGTGGTGGCGGCCGGGCTGTGGGCCTGGCTGGCGCCGAAGGTGCCGCTGGTGGTGGACGGGGACCGCATCCTCTACGCCGACCCCGAGGGGGAGCAGCGGGCCGGGGCCGACGCGGTGTTCGTGCTCATCGGCCTGGGTGCGGGGATCCTGACCGCGCTCGGGGCCTTCCTGGTCACCCGCAGGCGCGGCGGCGGCATCGCGGTCGCGCTGGGGCTGACCATCGGCGGGCTGCTCGGATCGATCGGGGCCTGGCGGATCGGGCGCCGGCTCGGGCCGGGCAACGACCTGATCGGCGAGGCCCGGCGGGTCGGCAACGGCGGGCACTTCGACGCGAGCATCGACCTGGGGGCGCTGGGGGCGCTGCTGGTCTGGCCGATGGCGGCGATGGTGGTGCTGCTCCTGCTCTCGGCGGCGTTCGGGAAGCGGGAGGAGGACCCGCCGCCGTACTGGGCGCCGGTCGCGCAGTCGCCGCTGGGGGCGCCGTCGGCGGGGGCGCCGACGGGGCCATGGGCCGGGCCGCTCCCCGGGACGGGGACGGGGACGGAACCGGAGCCGGGGAGCGGTACGGGGCACTGACGCGCGCGCCCGCCCCCCGCGCCCCCGGAGTCCTGCGGGCGCGGGGTGCGTTCGGCGGGCTCAGCGGGCGATGGGGGCGGTGCGGGCCTCGGTGAGGGTGATGAGGTCGGCGGGGGCCAGCTCGACTTCGAGGCCCCGGCGGCCCGCCGAGACGTAGACCGTGGGGTGGCCGAGCGCGCTGGCGTCGATCACGGTCCGCAGCGGGCGGCGCTGGCCCAGCGGGGAGATGCCGCCGAGGACGTAGCCGCTGCTGCGCTCGGCGGCGGCCGGGTCGGCCATGGCGGCGCGCTTGCCGCCGACGGCCGCCGCCAGGGCCTTGAGGTCGAGCTGGCCGGCGACCGGGACCACGCCGACGGTGAGGGTGCCGTCCACGTCGGCGACCAGCGTCTTGAAGACCCGCTCGGGAGAGATGCCGAGGACCTCCGCGGCCTCGCCGCCGTAGGAGGCGGCGGCCGGGTCGTGGTCGTAGGCGTGCACGGTGAACGGGACGGCGGCGGCTTCCAGGGCGACGGTGGCGGGCGTGCCCTGGCCGCCCTTCCGGGGCTTCTTGGCCATGTCGGGTCCTCGGGATCCTCGGTCAGTTGGGGCTGAAGCGCTGGCGGGTGAGGTCGGCGGCGGGCAGCGAGGGCAGCCAGCTGAGGACGGCCGTCTCGCGGCGCAGCAGGTCGAGTTCGGTGCGCAGCCGCTGGGCGTTGTCCGGGCAGGCGAGCAGCCGCTGCTTGACCGGGGTCTCGAACACCGAGGCGGCGGCGACCAGGTAGGAGAGCACCTGCGGGTCGTCCGGGAGGTCCTGGTGACCGACGGTGCTGGCCTCGCGGGCGCCGGCCAGGCGCTTCTGGTAGACCCGGAACGCCCGCTCGACCTCGGAGGCCAGCGCGCCAGAGCCCTCGCCGGGGCGCTCCTCGATCGGCTCGATCTCACCGGTCAGGTACGGGCCGGAGACGTCCGCCGAGCGCAGCCGGAAACGGGTGGTGCCGGTGACCAGCAGCTCGTAGCGGCCGTCCGGCCGGTGCTCGACCGAGGCGATGTCGGCGACGCAGCCGATGTGGAACATCGCCTCCAGCGGGTCCCCGGTGACGGTGCCCAGACCGTCCAGCGGACCGGCCGGGCCCTCCTCGGGTCTGACCGGGGCGACCTCCCGGCCGTCCCTGATCGCGAGCACGCCGAACCGCCGGGGGGTGTCCTCGGACTGTTCGAGCAGGTCGGCGACGAGACGGCGGTAGCGCTCCTCGAAGACGTTCAGGGGCAGCACCAGGCCCGGGTAGAGCACGGTGTTCAGCGGGAAGAGCGGCAGCCGTTCTGTCACGGCGGACAGCGTAGTTCCCCGAACGGGGGCCTTGTCGCACGGTTATCGGGGTCGGCCGGTCGGCGGGCCCGCTCGACCGGGCCCGCCGCCTTCCGGCCGATGGCCCGGCGCCTTCCGGTCGACGGGCCGGCGCCTTCGGTCGACGGGCCGCCGACCGACCGCCGGCTCAGCCGCGCTGGAGCATCCTGGTGGCGCCGGCCACGACCGTGGAGGCGAGCAACCAGCCGATCACGACCAGCCCGGCGGAGAGCCACTGGCTGACGCCGCCGGGGTTCCAGCCGCCCTGGTTGAGGTCCACGATCGGCAGCAGCTGGTTGAGGGTGTACAGCACCGGGTTCCAGTGCGGGCGCTCGTCGGCCTTGAGCGGCTCCAACGGGTGGGTGGCGAACCAGAGGCTGCCGAGGATCCAGGCGAGCAGCAGCCACAGGCCCGCCCGGCCGGGCCGGTAGCCGTAGCCGACGGTGGCGTCCTGGACGGCGCCCCAGACCCGGGCGGGCAGCGGCAGGGTGCGCCGGCGCCGGCGCTGCTTGGCGTACAGCACCTCGCGGGCGTCGTCGTCGGCGCCGTCGCGGCGCAGGGCGGCGGCCAGCTGCTCGTAGGACTCCGGCTGGAAGTCCACCGCGGAGCCCTCCAGCCAGGCGATCCGCCGCTGGATGGGGAACGGGTCGACCGGGCGGAGGTTCTCGTAGACGAAGCCGGTGAGGCCCAGGTGCTTGCCGAGCGGCCAGGCCGTCGGGGTGTCGACCAGGTTGCCGACCCGGGCCCGGGAGAGCGAGACGGTGCCGGTCGGGCGGACCTTGCAGGTGAAGCGCAGCTCGGGGGTGTGGATGCGGCGCAGCGAGAGCTCGTCGTCACCCTCCAGGTGGAATTCGCCGGAGATCAGGCAGGCGCCGTCGAAGCGGGAGTCGGAGAGGCGGACCTGGCCCCAGGCGCGGAACGGGGTGACCGGGCCGTCGGGCGGCGGGTACTCGCCGTAGCCGGAGCCGTAGTAGCCGCGCGAGCCGACCCAGCCGAGGTCGGCGGAGCCGGTCAGGTACAGGGTGTGGCCGACGCTGACCCGGACGGCGTTGAGGCAGATGCGGTTCTTGTCCGGGACGGCGCGCAGCTGGGCGCCGCGCAGCGAGAGCCGGCCGCCTATCCGGGCGGTGCGTATGCTCAACTCGCCCAGGGTTTCCAGGCGTTCGGCCTCGAAGTCCTGGTTGACGCTGATCCCGTCGGCGGAGACGGCGCGGCCGTGGCGGTCGCCGCCGACCAGGGTCTGGTTGAGCAGCAGGTCGGTGCCGATCCGGGCGTCGGTGAGCCGGATGCCGTCGGGGAGGCGGCAGCGGGCCAGGTGGAGGTCGCCGGTGGTGGAGAGCCGGGAGGCCTCCAGGCGGGGGATCAGGCACTTCACGAAGCGCAGCGTGGAGACCGCCGCCTCGGAGATGAGGACCTTGTGCTCGAAACGGCAGTCGCGGAGCTCGACGTAGTCGCCGATGGCCGCGCCGGCCAGGTTGAGCGCGCCGGTGACCAGGACGCCGCTGAGGCGCAGCGAGGCGACCCGCCCGGGCGCCGGCTCCGGACGGACCAGCAGCAGGTGGGCGAGTGCCTCGGCGCGGACGGTGCGTTCCGGGCCCCAGACGGCGTCGCCGAAGGCGTCGTCGGTGGCGGCGTCACCACTGCGGAGGTCCAGGATCTCGCCCTGGTGGTAGGCCTCCCAGAGCGCGCGTTCGGTCTCGGTCCAGCTCTCCGGAGCGCGCTCCGCCATCGTTTTCCCCGTCCCCCCGGTCGTCTCGCCTTTCGTATCACGGACTGAAATGCGGGGCCAGCGGTTCCGGCCACTCCTTACACTGGATGGCGTGATCTCTCGAATCGACCTCCGCGGCTCGCTCGACGACCCGCGTGACCTGCTGCCCCGTGCCGAGTTCGACGTGGCGGCCGCCCTGGAGAAGGTGCGGCCGATCGCCGAGGACGTACGCCATCGCGGGGTCGCGGCGCTGATCGAGATCACCGAACGCTTCGACGGCGTCCGGCTGGAGTCGACCCGGGTCCCGGCCGAGCAGCTGACCGCGGCGCTGGAGACGCTGGACCCGAAGGTCCGCGCCGCGCTGGAGGAGTCGATCCGCCGGGCCCGCGCCGTGCACGCCGACCAGCGGCGCACCGGGCACACCACCCAGGTGGTGCCGGGCGGCACGGTCACCCAGCGCTGGGTGCCGGTCGAGCGGGTCGGCCTGTACGTGCCCGGCGGTCTGGCGGTCTACCCGTCCTCCGTGGTGATGAACGTGGTGCCGGCCCAGGAGGCCGGCGTCAAGGGCATCGCGGTCACCTCGCCGCCGCAGAAGGCCCCTTTCAACAGTGAGTGGGGCGGTGGCCGCGTCCACCCGACCATCCTGGCGGCCTGCGCCCTGCTCGGTGTGGACGAGGTCTACAGCGTCGGCGGGGCCCAGGCGGTCGCGATGTTCGCCCTCGGCACCGAGGAGTGCGCGCCGGTGAACATGGTCACCGGCCCGGGCAACATCTACGTGGCCGCCGCCAAGCGCTACTTCGCCGGCCGGATCGGCATCGACTCCGAGGCCGGCCCGACCGAGATCGCCGTCCTCGCCGACGACAGCGCGCTGGCGTCCGACGTCGCCGCCGACCTGATCAGCCAGGCCGAGCACGGCCCGACCTCCGGCTCGGTGCTGGTCACCGACTCCCCGGCGCTGGCCGACGCGGTCGAGGCCGAGCTGGCCGTGCAGGTCGCGAGGACCAAGCACGGCGAGCGGGTGGCCGAGGCGCTGGGCGGCAAGCAGTCCGGCATCATCCTGGTCGACGACCTGGAGCAGGGCCTCGCCGTGGTCAACGCGTACGCGGCCGAGCACCTGGAGATCCAGACCCGCGACCCGCACGCCGTGGCGGCCCGGGTGGTCAACGCCGGCGCGATCTTCATCGGCCGCTGGACCCCGGTGTCGCTGGGCGACTACGCGGCCGGCTCCAACCACGTGCTGCCGACCGGCGGCTGCGCCTGCCACTCCTCCGGGCTGTCGGTGCAGACCTTCCTGCGCAGCGTCCAGGTCGTCGAGTACGACCGGGAGGCGCTGGCGGACGTCGCCGCGCACGTGGTCACCCTGGCGAACGCCGAGGACCTGCCGGGGCACGGGGACGCGATCAAGGCCCGCTTCGACTGGACGGTTCCCGGCTCGTGACTCCTTCGACTCCTTCTCCTTCGACCGCTTCGACCGCCGCTTCGACCCCGGTGACCCCGGTGATCCCGGTGACCCGCATCGACGACCTGCCGATCCGGGACGAGCTGCGCGGCCAGTCCCCGTACGGCGCGCCGCAGCTGGACGTGCCCGTCCAGCTGAACACCAACGAGAACCCGTACCCGCTGCCCGAGGAGCTCGTCGCCCGGATCGCCGAGCGCGTCGCCGAGGCCGCCCGCGGGCTGAACCGCTACCCCGACCGGGACGCGGTCGAGCTGCGCGAGGGCCTCGCCGGTTACCTCGCGAAGACCACCGGCTTCCCCGTCCGGCGTGAGCAGGTGTGGGCGGCCAACGGATCCAACGAGGTGCTCCAGCAGCTGCTGCAGACCTTCGGCGGCCCCGGCCGCAGCGCCCTCGGCTTCGAGCCCTCGTACTCGATGCACGCGCTGATCTCCCGCGGCACCGGCACCGACTGGATCTCCGGGCCGCGCAACGACGACTTCACCATCGACGTGGACGCCGCCGTCGCCGCCATCGCCGAGCACCGGCCGAACGTGGTCTTCGTCTGCTCGCCCAACAACCCGACCGGCACCGCCGTGGACGCCGACACCGTGCTGCGGCTGTACGACGCCGCGCAGGCCGCCCGGCCCAGCCTGGTGGTGGTGGACGAGGCGTACGTCGAGTTCTCGCACCGCGCCTCGCTGCTGCCGCTGATCGAGGGCCGCCCCGACCTGGTGGTCAGCCGCACCATGTCCAAGGCCTTCGGCGCGGCCGGGCTGCGCCTGGGCTACCTGGCCGCCGACCCGGCCGTGGTGGACGCGGTGCAGCTGGTGCGCCTGCCGTACCACCTGTCGGCCGTCACCCAGGCCACCGCGCTGGCCTGCCTGGAGCACACCGACACCCTGCTCGGGTACGTCGGGCGGCTCAAGGAGGAGCGCGACCGGCTGGTCGACGCACTGCGGGGGATGGGCCTGGAGGTCACCGACTCGGACGCCAACTTCGTCCAGTTCGGCCGCTTCGCCGACACCCACGCGGTGTGGCGGGCCATCCTCGACCAGGGGGTCCTGGTCCGCGACAACGGCGTCCCGGGGTGGCTGCGCGTCACCGCCGGCACGCCCGCCGAGAACGACGCCTTCCTGGCCGCCGTCCGCAATGTGATCAAGGAGCTGTAACCCCCCATGTCCCGCATCGGACGCGTCGAGCGCACCACCAAGGAGACCTCGGTCCTGGTCGAGATAGACCTCGACGGCACCGGGAGGACCGACATCTCCACGGGCGTCGGCTTCTACGACCACATGCTCGACCAGCTCGGCCGGCACGGCCTGTTCGACCTCACCGTCAAGACCGACGGCGACCTGCACATCGACACCCACCACACCATCGAGGACACCGCCCTCGCGCTCGGCGCCGCCTTCAAGCAGGCGCTCGGCGACAAGGTGGGCATCTACCGCTTCGGCAACTGCACGGTGCCGCTGGACGAGTCGCTCGCCCAGGTCACCGTGGACCTCTCCGGCCGGCCGTACCTGGTGCACACCGAGCCCGAGGGCATCGCACCGATGATCGGCTCGTACGACACCACGATGACCCGGCACATCCTGGAGTCCTTCGTGGCCCAGGCGCAGATCGCGCTGCACGTCCACGTGCCGTACGGGCGCAACGCGCACCACATCGTGGAATGCCAGTTCAAGGCGCTCGCCCGGGCGCTGCGCTACGCCGCCGAGCGCGACCCGCGCGCGGCCGGAATCCTTCCGTCGACCAAGGGTGCGCTGTGAGCAATACCGCGATGATCCTCATCTTCGTCGGCCTCTTCCTGGCCGGCGGAGTCATCTCCTTCTGGAAGCAGAAGCACTCGAAGAGCGTCATCCTGGTGCTCGCCTTCGGCTCCGTGATGTGCCTGGCCTCCGGCCTCATGCGCCTGTAGACCCGCCGTAGAGAGACTGGACACCTGAACATGGGCAAGAACGTCGTCGTCCTCGACTACGGCTCCGGCAACCTCCGCTCGGCGCAGCGCGCCCTGGAGCGGACCGGAGCGGACGTCACGGTCAGCTCCGACTACGACACCGCGATGGCCGCGGACGGCCTGCTCGTCCCCGGGGTGGGCGCCTTCGAGGCCTGCATGCGCGGACTCAAGTCCGTCCGCGGGGACTGGATCATCGGCCGCCGGCTCGCCGGGGGCCGACCGGTCATGGGCATCTGCGTCGGCATGCAGATCCTCTTCGAGAAGGGGGTCGAGCACGGCGTGGAGACGGCCGGCTGTGACGAGTGGCCGGGCACCGTGGAGCCGCTGGAGGCCCCCGTCGTCCCGCACATGGGCTGGAACACCGTGGACGCGCCCGAGGAGAGCCGGATGTTCGCCGGCCTCGACCCGCAGACCCGCTTCTACTTCGTGCACTCCTACGGGGTGCGGCACTGGGAACTGGAGGCCCACAGCGCGCGGATCAACCCGCCGCTGGTCACCTGGGCCACCCACGGGCAGCCGTTCGTCGCGGCCGTCGAGAACGGCCCGCTGTGGGCCACCCAGTTCCACCCCGAGAAGTCCGGCGACGCCGGCGCCGCCCTGCTGACCAACTGGGTCAACACCCTCTGACTTTCCGAGAGTTGGATCTCTGATGAGCCTCGAACTGCTGCCCGCCGTCGATGTCCGCGACGGCCAGGCCGTCCGCCTGGTCAAGGGTGCCTCCGGCACCGAGACCTCCTTCGGCGAGCCGCTCGCCGCCGCCCTCGCCTGGCAGAACGCCGGCGCCGAGTGGCTGCACCTGGTCGACCTCGACGCCGCCTTCGGCACCGGCTCCAACTACGAGCTGCTGCGCGAGGTCACCGGACGGCTGGACGTCAAGGTCGAGCTGTCCGGCGGCATCCGCGACGACGAGTCGCTCGCCCGCGCGCTGGCCACCGGCTGCACCCGGGTCAACCTCGGCACCGCAGCCCTGGAGGCCCCGGAGTGGGTCGCCAAGGCCATCGCCGAGCACGGCGACAGGATCGCCGTCGGCCTGGACGTCGTCGGCACCACCCTGCGCGGCCGTGGCTGGACCCGCGACGGCGGCCAGCTCTTCGACGTGCTGGCGCGGCTCGACGCGGAGGGCTGCGCCCGCTACGTCGTCACCGACGTCAACCGGGACGGCACCCTGACCGGTCCCAACCTCCAGCTGCTGCGCGACGTCTGCGCCGCGACGGACAAGCCCGTGGTCGCCTCCGGCGGCGTCTCCTCGCTCGACGACCTGCGGGCCATCGCCTCGCTCGTCGGTGAGGGTGTCGAGGGCGCCATCGTGGGCAAGGCACTCTACGAGCAGAAGTTCACCCTCGAAGAGGCCCTGGAGGCGGTTTCCGGATGACGGACGGTCGGATCGTACGCGGCGAGGTCGTGCGGGGCGAGGACGCTCGGGGCGGGGTCGCGCGGGGCGGGGTCGTGCGGGACGAGGTCGCGCGTGTCGGCCTCGCGCGCGGCGGCGTCGTGCGCGGTCGGGTCGGCGGGTTCTCCCCCTGGGAGGACGAGTTCGGCTGCTCCCGGGCCGTCGCCGCGGGCGACCACGTGCACGTGGCCGGCTCCACCGCCTGGGTGGACGGCCGGATCGAGCACGAGGGCGACCCGTACCGGCAGACCCTCGCCGCGTTCGGCGTCGGGCTCAAGGCCCTGGCCGCGTACGGTCTGACCACCGACGACGTGGTCCGCACCCGGATGTACATCACCCACGTCCGCGACGCCGAGGAGGTGGGCCGCGCCCACCGTGAACTCTTCGACGCCGCCCGCCCGGTGGCCACCATGGTGGTGGTCGACGGACTGATCGACTCCCGGATGCTGGTCGAGGTCGAGATCGACGCGTACCGGTCCGGGCTGGCAAAGACCCTGGAAGCCCTGGAGGCTCCGGAAGCCCTGGAAGGCGAACAGCCGTGACCCTCGCAGTACGTGTCATCCCCTGCCTGGACGTGGACGCCGGGCGGGTGGTCAAGGGCGTCAACTTCCAGAACCTGCGCGACGCCGGCGACCCGGTCGAGATGGCCAAGCTCTACGACGCCGAAGGCGCCGACGAGTTGACCTTCCTCGACATCACCGCCTCCTCCGGCGACCGGGAGACCACCTACGACGTGGTCCGACGCACCGCCGAGCAGGTCTTCATCCCGCTGACGGTGGGCGGCGGCATCCGTGCCGTCGACGACGTCGACCAGCTGCTGCGGGCCGGCGCCGACAAGGTCGGCGTCAACACCGCGGCCATCGCCCGGCCGGAGCTGGTCCGCGAGATCGCCCAGCGGTTCGGGCGGCAGGTCCTGGTGCTCTCGGTGGACGCCCGGCGCTGCCCCGCCGGCGTGGAGACCCCTTCGGGCTTCGAGGTCACCACCCACGGCGGGCGCCAGGGCACCGGCCTGGACGCCGTCGAATGGGCGGGTCGCGCGGCCGAGTTGGGCGCGGGCGAGATCCTGCTCAACTCGATGGACGCGGACGGCACCAAGGACGGCTACGACCTGGAGATGATCCGGGCCGTGCGCCAGGCCGTCTCGGTGCCGGTGATCGCCTCCGGCGGCGCGGGCAAGCTCGCCGACTTCGCGCCGGCCGTCGACGCGGGCGCGGACGCGGTGCTGGCCGCCAGCGTGTTCCACTTCGGGGACCTGCGGATCGGCGAGGTCAAGGACGCGCTGCGCGAGGCCGGCCACCCGGTGCGCTGATCGTCTCGTACGGCTTTCGGGCCCGCCGTCCGGTTCCGGACGGCGGGCCCTTCGCGCTCTTCGCTACTCCTGCGGCTCGCCCTTGATCAGTGCGAACGGGGCACCGTTCGGGTCCGCCAGCCAGGCGAGTCGGCCGACGTTCTCCACGTCCGAGGCCGGCATCAGCACCGAGCCGCCGGCCGCCGTCGCCTTCGCGATCACCGCGTCCACGTCCTCGGTGGCGAAGTACGGCGTCCAGGCGGACGGCTGCTCCGGGGACATCGTCGGGGCGATGCCGCCGAAGCTGGTGGCCTGCTGGTCGCCCTCGGCGGTGGAGAGCACCCGGTAGGTCATGCCCGGCGACGGCTCGAAGTTCTCCATCCGCCAGCCGAAGAGCTTCTCGTAGAAGGCGAAGGCGATGTCCTGGCCGGAGGTGTGCAGCTCGGACCAGACCAGCGCGCCCTCCTCCGAGACGAGGTCCAGCCCGGTGGTGTTCCCGGCCTGCCAGACGGCGAACTCGGCGCCCGTCGGGTCGGTGAGGGCCGCGAACCGGCCCTCCTGCATGACGTCCGTCGGCGGCACCCGGACGGTGGCGCCGGCCTGCTCGGCGGCCTTGACGGTGGCGTCCGCGTCCCGGGTGCGGAAGTACGTCGTCCACGCGGACCGCGCGCCCTCGTCGAGATTGCCCAGGGCGCCGACGGTCCTGCCGTTCGACTGGACGAAGCCGTAGCCGCCGGTCCCGGGGACCTCCAGGAAGGTCCAGCCGAACACCTGGCCGTAGAACCGGGCGGTGGCGGGGATGTCCGGGGTGCCCAGGTCGATCCAGCAGGGCGAACCGATGGGGAAGTCGGTGGTGAGCATGTGCGGGTGCCCTTCGACGGAGAGTGACCGGCCTGCCCGGAGCGGGACCCCGGCCACCTGCGAGTCTGCACCCGGCCCCCGCCGTCCGCAGCCGGAGGCGGCCGGGCCGGTGGGACGCACGGGGCCGGTGGGCCGCGCGGGGCCGCCCGGACCGGGCTAGCTTGAACAGGGCCACCGCACCCCTGGAGATTCGGAGCCGGCAGATGGAGAACGCAGCAGCCGCGGACACGGTCGTCCTCATCCACGGCCTCTGGATGACGCCGCTGTCGTGGGAGCACTGGGTCACCCGCTACGAGCAGCGGGGCCTGAAGGTGATCACCCCCGGCTACCCGGGCATCGAACCGGGCCCGGAGGGCGTCGAGGCGCTCCGCAGGGACCCGTCACCCCTGGCGGGGATGGGCGTGCGCGAGGTCTTCGACCACCTCGCCGAGGTCATCGGCGCGCTCGACACCAAGCCGATCATCATGGGCCACTCGTTCGGCGGAGCCTTCGTCCAGCTCCTCCTCGACGCCGGCCACGGCGCGGCCGGGGTGTCCATCGACGGCGCGGCCGTGAAGGGCGTGCTGGCGCTCCCGTTCAGCGAGATCAAGGCGACCTTCCCGGTCCTGCACAACCCGGCCAACAAGAGCCGCGCCGTGCCGATCACCGAGAAGGAGTTCCACTACGCGTTCACCAACAACCTGAGCACCGAGGAGTCGAAGGCCGTCTACGACCGCTACGCCGTCCCGGTCTCCGGCCGCATCCTCTTCCAGGGCGGCTTCGCCAACCTCACCCCGAACGCGGCGACGGCCTACGACTTCGGCAACGACCACCGGGCCCCGCTGCTGTTCGTCTCCGGCGGCCACGACCACATCCTGCCGCCCGCGGTGCAACGCGAGAACTACGAGAAGAACGCCAAGCACTCCAGGGCGATCACCGCGTACAAGCTCTTCGACGGCCGCAGCCACTACACCTGCGGCGAGGACGGCTGGGAGGCCGTCGCCGACCTCGCCCTCGACTGGGCCCTCGCCCCGGTCGCCGGCGACCTCGGCTGATCCCGCACCGGCGCTGCCCCCTCGGCGCGCTGAGGGGGCACCTCGCCGTGCGCCCTACCTCGGGGGCAGCGGCAGCACGTGGCGCAGGGCCTCGACGGCGTCCGGGGTGCCGTCGACGTCCAGGGTGGTCCGGGCGCCGCGGCCGTAGGTGAAGAGGACGAGTTCGGCGGGTTCGCCGGTGAGGTGCACGGTGGAGGCGCCCGCCGGGCCGACGGTGAGGGAGCGGCCGTCGGGGTGGGTGAGGACGAGCCGGACCGGCGAGCGGCGGCCGGCCTCCAGGCGGGCGATGAGCGGGAGGCGCCGCCAGAGCGCCTCGGCCCGGCCCGGCGGGACGGGCTGCGGGGTCCAGTCCTCGGCCGCGCGCAGGACGTCCTCGGCGTGGACGAAGTACTCGACGGTGTTCGCCGCCTCGTCGACACCCGGCAGGGCGAACGGCGAGTAGACCGGCGGCCCGGCCCGGAACAGCCGCACCAGCTCCTCGTACGGCCGCTCCGCGTACCCGTCCTGCACCCGCCGCGTCCACCCGGCCAGCGCCCCGACCCGGATCCCGGGCGCCGCATCGGGCCGGCGCTCCCGCACCACCAGGTGGGCGGCGAGGTCCCGGGTCGTCCACCCGGCACAGAGCGTGGGCGCGTCCGGCCCGGCGGCGACGAGCAGTCGGGCGAGCCGGTGACGTTCGGCGAGGGCGTGGTTCGACATGCCGTCAGCCTAGGCGCTCGACCGGCGGAGCCCGGTGCGGAAACCGAAGTCACCGCCACCTCGATACCGGTCCGCCTCCGATGACCCTACGGATAGGCTCCGCAGTCATGACCCCGGTCCACCCGGCCGGCCCCCGCCTGTACCGCGTCCGGGCGGCCGCTCACCACTCGACGAGGCCTCGGCCCGCACCCTGCCCCGGGCAATGAAGCCAGGCGTGGCTGGTTCGGTGCGGGCCCCCGGCATGCCGGGAGCCCGCACCGGAATCCCGTCCATCTGAATAGCTTTTGTTCTTCTGAGGGCGTCTCCCACGGCATCGTTGCAGGTGCGGACGGCAGCCCGGACGGGGTGAGTTCGGCGAACTGGCTGTCAGGTGGGGGTCGGGTGGGCCATCCTCGTGGCCATGACCTCCGAGCAGCAGCCGCCCGCAGCCGGCTCCCGCCCGTCCCGCGGCCTGGTCCTCACCGTCGCCGCCGTGCTGGTCGTCCTGCTCGCGGTGGTGGCCACCGCGGTGCTCTGGCCGGACGACGTGAAGCCGGCCGCCGCGCCGCCTCCGCCGACGCCCACGGCCACCCCGACGCCGACACCGACCCCCACGCCCACCCCGGACAAGCCGCAGCCGCCGTACGCCTTCTTCCCGGTCGGCGCCTGCTTCGACCACCCGCAGCTGAGCCCGGTGATCACCAAGCCCGAGGAGCGCCCCTGCGCGGGGGACCACGACGGGGAGGTGATCGCCGACCTCAAGCTCGCCGACGGCATCACCGGCGACATCCCGCTCGCCCTCGCCATGCGGGACGGCTGCAAGGAGGCCGAGGCCGCCGCCAAGGCCCGCCAGGGCGACGGAAGGACCTACTACGGCCGCCAGTTCGGCCCGGCCATGGCCAACTACCAGCAGGGCTGGCGCGACTACACCTGCACCCTGACCGCCGGCAACAAGCAGGGCGGCCCCAAGCTCACCGGGCAACTGCGCCCGTGACGACCGGGGGCGGTGGGGCGGGCTGACACAATGGGCTCATGTCCACCACACCCGCCGCTCCCGGCAGCACCGCCCTCGCCCCCGAGATCGCCGCGCGGCTCAAGCGCACCGAGGACGGCCTGATCCCGGCCGTCGCCCAGCAGTACGACACCGGCGAGGTGCTGATGCTCGGCTGGATGGACGACGAGGCACTGCACCGCACCCTCACCACCGGCCGCTGCACCTACTGGAGCCGCAGCCGCCGCGAGTACTGGGTGAAGGGCGACACCTCGGGCCACGTCCAGGCGGTCAAGTCGGTGGCCCTGGACTGCGACGGCGACACCCTGCTGGTGAAGGTCGACCAGACCGGCGCGGCCTGCCACACCGGCGACCGCACCTGCTTCGACGCCGACGTGCTCCCGCTGTCCTGACCCCAGTCACTCCACGGAACTCCAGAAGGTGCCGCCCCGCATGGATCTCGAAGCCTTCCGCAAGCTCGCCGTCGACACCCGGGTCATCCCGGTCACCCGCAGGCTCCTCGCGGACGGCCTCACCCCGATCGGCCTCTACCGCAGCCTCGCCGAGGAGCGGCCCGGCACCTTCCTGCTGGAGTCCGCCGAGCAGGGCCGCAGCTGGTCGCGCTACTCCTTCGTCGGGGTGCGCAGCGCCGCCACGCTCACCGTCGGCCCGGACGGCGGGGCCCGCTGGCTCGGCACCCCGCCGGTCGGCATCCCCACCGCCGGCGACCCGCTGGAGGTGCTGCGCGCCGCCCTGCAGGCCCTGCACACCCCGCGCCGGGAGGACGACGGCCTGCCCCCGCTCACCGGCGGCCTGGTCGGTTACCTCGGCTACGACATCGTCCGCCGGCTGGAGAAGCTGCCCGACCTCAACCCGGACGACCTGGGCCTGCCCGAGCTGACCATGCTGCTCGCCACCGACCTCGCGGTGCTCGACCACGTCGACGGCACGGTGCTGCTGATCGCCAACGCCGTCAACCACAACGACCTGGCCAGCGGCGTGGACGAGGCCTGGGCGGACGCCGTGGCCCGGCTGGACGCCATGGAGGCCGAGCTGTTCAAGCCGGTCGACCCGGGCCTGGCCACCTTCACCCCGGCCGGCCCCGGCGAGGTGCACTCGCCGTTCGGCGGCGCGCCGTACCGGGCCGCGGTGGAGGAGATCAAGGAGCGGATCCGGGCCGGCGAGGCCTTCCAGGTGGTGCCCTCGCAGCGTTTCGAGGCGCCCTGCCCGGCCTCCGCGCTGGACGTCTACCGCGTGCTGCGCAGCACCAACCCCAGCCCGTACATGTACCTGTTCCGCTTCCCCGGGCCGGACGGCGGGGCCGAGGGCGGCTTCGACGTGGTCGGCTCCAGCCCGGAGGCGCTGGTCAAGGTCACCGACGGCGAGGCGATGCTGCACCCGATCGCCGGGACCCGGCACCGCGGCGCCACCCCGCACGAGGACGCTGACCTGGCCGCCGAGCTGCTCGCCGACCCCAAGGAGCGGGCCGAGCACCTGATGCTGGTGGACCTCGGCCGCAACGACCTCGGCCGGGTCTGCGAGCCGGGCAGCGTCGAGGTGGTCGACTTCATGCAGATCGAGCGCTACAGCCACGTGATGCACATCGTCTCGACGGTGACCGGCAAGGTCGCCCCGGGGCGCACCGCCTTCGACGTGCTGACCGCCTGCTTCCCGGCCGGCACCCTCTCCGGCGCGCCCAAGCCCCGGGCGATGCGGATCATCGAGGAGCTGGAGCCCACCCGCCGCGGCCTGTACGGCGGTTGCGTCGGCTACCTGGACTTCGCCGGCGACTCGGACACGGCGATCGCGATCCGCACCGCGGTGCTGCGGGACGGCACCGCGTACGTGCAGGCCGGCGCGGGCGTGGTCGCCGACTCCGACCCGCACGGCGAGGACACCGAGTGCCGCAACAAGGCGGCCGCCGTGCTGCGGGCCGTCGCCACCGCCAATACGCTGCGGAGGCCGGAACTGTCCTGAGGTGCGAGGAGGCGGCCGGGATGCCCGAGGTGCCGTACGACGAGCTGCGCTGGGCGGTCGTGCTCGGCGCCGCCGGACAGCTCGGCGAGCAGCCGGCGGGGCACGGCCGGGTGCTGTCCGGGGTGGCGGTCGACTTCCCGTCGGTACCCGGCGGCACCGGACCCGGACCCGAACCCCAGCCGGGCCAGGGCCCCGGCACCGGCACGGTGCTCGCCCCGGACCTGGCGGTGCTCGCCCGGGACGCGGTGCGGGGCGGGCGGGGCCGGTTCGCCGCGGCCGGGGTCGAGGCGGTGCTGGAGGTGGCCCGGCCCGGCCTGGCGGAGGCGGCGAGGGCGTACGCGCGCAGCGGCGTGCCGCTGTACGTGGTGGTCGATCCGGCGGCGGCGGTCTGCACCGTGCACACCGCGCCGTCCCCCGAGGGGGTGTACCGGGAGGCCGAGCGGGTGCCGTTCGGCAACGACCTGTTCCTGCCGCTCGGCGGCCGCACGGTGGTGCTGCGGACGGACGACTTCCCGACCTGACGTCCCTCCCCGTCCTCGCCGTCGCCCTCGCACCCGATCCGTTTCCGATCCGCCCGACCGCCGCCGCCCCGCCCGGCGCCGTTCCCCACCCCCGGGTACGGGCCCGGGCGTCGGCCGGGGGATAGTGGACGGGTGACCGCTGAGCAGACCCCCGCCCCCGCCAACCCCAGCCGCCGCACCCTCGGCGTGATGCTGCTGCTGACCGTGCTGAGCGCCGTGCTGGTGCTGACCGCGGCCGGGCGGACCTGGGCCGAGGGCCGGGCGGGCACCCTGGACGTGTCCGTCAGCGGCGGCAGGATCTCCGAACTGCCCGGCGGACTGGCCCTGGTGGGCCTCGCCGCGGCCGTCGCGGTGTTCGCGGTGCGCGGCGTCGGACGGCTGGCCGTCGGCGCGCTGACCCTGCTGGCCGGGCTCGGCGTGGCCGCCGCCTCGGTGGCCGGGGCGGGCGACACCGCCGCGCTGGACGCCGAGGCCGCCCGCAAGCTGGCGCTGACCGGCTCGACGGCCACCGAGGTCGCGCACAGCGCCTGGCCCTGGGTCGCGCTGGTCGGCGGGCTGCTGCTCGCCCTGGCCGGACTGCTCACCCTGCGCTACGGCCGGGGCTGGCCCGCCATGGGCAGCCGCTACGAGGCGCCGACCCGCAAGGCCCCGGCGAAGACGGACACGCCGGGGGACCTGTGGAAGGCCCTCGACCGGGGCGAGGACCCGACCGCGGTGTGAGCTGCGCGCATGTGACGCGATAGACCCACCACCCGCTTTGGGTCACCGGTGTGTGGCCCGGCACAATGGAACCCGTCAACCCGCCGGCGGCCCCGCAGGCCCGGCCGGGCCCCGAGAGCCAAGGAGCACCACTCAGATGGCAGCAGCAGCACACGGCCACACCACCGCCGCCTGGACCGGCGTCGTCATCTCCTTCGTCGGCTTCGGCGTCGCGGGCGTCGCGATGATCCTGCCGTCGGTGCTGCTCGTCTGGGTCGGCCTGGCGGTCGTCCTGGCCGGCGGCGTGGTCGGCAAGGCCATGTCCCTCGCCGGCATGGGCCAGCAGCCCAGCACCAACGTCTACAAGACGGTCGAGGAGCAGGTCGCGGCCCGCGACGCCCGTGCCGCCGTCGCCGCCGCCTGACGACGGGTCGTAGCACCACACGTTTGTCGTACATCGGAACGGCGGGCGCGCCACGCCCGCCGTTTCGTCGTGTCCGGGCCCGGCCCGGGCAGAATCGGGGCGTGACCTCCGCCCCCACCGCCTCCGCCCCGCCGCCCGTGCTGCGCCGGCTGAGCCCGCCGCTGACCGCGCTGGCGGCGGTGGCCGTCCCCACCGCGTACGTCGCCGTGGTGGACCCGAACACCCCCGGGCACTACCCCGACTGCCCGTTCCTGACCGCCACCGGCTGGTGGTGCCCCGGCTGCGGGGCGCTGCGCTGCGTCCATGCGCTGACCCACGGGGACCTCACCGGTGCCCTGCACGACAACGCCGTCGCCGTCCTGCTGTTCGGCGTGCTGGCGGTGGTGTGGCTGCGCTGGGGCTGGGCCGCGCTGACCGGCGGGCCGCCGCCCAGGATCACCGTCGGGGCCCGGCGCTGGGCGCTGATCGCCCTGCTGGTGCTGGTGTTCACGGTGGTGCGCAACTCGCCGATCGGTGCGGGGCTGGCACCGCCGCTGGTCTGATCCGGGCACCGCGGCGCCTCCCGGGGACCGCCGAGGCCCCGGCCGTCGCTTCTCCGCCATCGGCCGTCGCTTCCCGGCCACCGGTCGCGTCGGGCTCGAAGACCGTCCGAAAACCAGTACGAAGGCCGTCCGAAAACAAGTGGGGGCCGGCGAAACCGCAGCTGGCGGCCGACCGGGCAGGCGTCCGGTCGGCGAGACGCGGTTCGAACCGATGCGCCCCCCGCCCCCGGGTGCCGATACCATCGAAGGGCCGATGGGCTGTCGCCCGCCGGCTCGCGCCGACCAACTGGCAGAAAAGATGGGGGCTCCTGAGTGAGTGTGCTCGACTCGATCATCGAAGGGGTCCGCGAGGACCTCGCCGAGCGGCAGGCCCGGGTCTCCCTGGACGAGCTCAAGGAGCTCGCCGCCAGGGCCCCGGAGGCCAGGGACGGCGTCGCCGCCCTCCGTGGCGACGGGGTCCGGGTGATCTGCGAGGTGAAGCGCTCCAGCCCGTCCAAGGGCGCCCTGGCCTCGATCGCGGATCCGGCCGCCCTGGCGGTCGACTACGCGGCCGGCGGTGCCGCGGCGATCAGCGTGCTGACCGAGCGGCGCCGCTTCGGCGGGTCGCTGGCCGACCTGGACGCCGTCCGCGCAGCGGTGGAGACGCCGGTGCTGCGCAAGGACTTCATCGTCACCGCCTACCAGCTGTGGGAGGCCCGCGCGCACGGCGCCGACCTCGCGCTGCTGATCGTCGCGGGCCTCGACCAGCCGGCCCTGGTGTCGCTGATCGAGCGCGCCGAGTCGATCGGCCTCACCCCGCTGGTGGAGGTGCACGACGAGGAGGAGATCAAGCGCGCGGTGGACGCCGGCGCCCGGATCATCGGCGTCAACGCCCGCAACCTCAAGACGCTCGAAGTGGACCGCAACACCTTCGAGAACATCGCCCACACCATCCCGGACGGCATCGTCAAGATCGCCGAGTCCGGTGTGCGCGGCCCGCTGGACGTGATCAACTACGCCAACCTCGGTGCCGACGCGGTGCTCGTCGGCGAAGCCCTGGTGACCGGCAAGGACCCGCGCGCCGCGGTCGCCGACCTGGTCGCCGCCGGGGCCCACCCCGCCGTCCGGCACAAGGACTGACACCGACCCCATGAAGATCGCCGCCCGACTCGCCCCCGGTTGCCGCCCGCGCGGCTGCCGCGCACCCGCACGCCGGGTGCTGGGGCGTCGGGTGCGGTACGTCATCGGGTGCGAGCCCGGGCAGGTGCCGGGGCGGCGATGGCGCGTGACGTCCGGCTGAATCCAGTCCGGCCTCCCGGCTGGATCCGGCCGAGAAGACGTCATCGTCGTTCATCTCCGTTCAAGGGAAACCACCATGTCCGAGAAGGACTACCTGCCCGGTGCCCAGGTGCCGGACGCGCGCGGCTACTTCGGCGCGTACGGCGGCCGCTTCATCCCCGAGGCGCTGGTCGCCGCGGTCGAGCAGGTCGCCGAGGAGTACGAGAAGGCCAAGGCCGACCCGGCGTTCGCCGCCGAGCTCGACGCGCTGCTCAAGGACTACACCGGGCGCCCGAGCCCGCTGACCGACGTGCACCGCTTCTCCGCCGAGGCGGGCGGCGCGCGCGTCCTGCTCAAGCGCGAGGACCTCAACCACACCGGCTCGCACAAGATCAACAACGTGCTGGGCCAGGCGCTGCTCACCCGGCGGATGGGCAAGACCCGGATCATCGCCGAGACCGGCGCCGGCCAGCACGGCGTGGCCACCGCGACCGCCTGCGCGCTGTTCGGCTTCGACTGCACCATCTACATGGGCGAGGTCGACACCGAGCGCCAGGCGCTCAACGTCGCCCGGATGCGGATGCTCGGCGCCGAGGTGGTGGCCGTCAAGTCCGGCAGCCGGACGCTCAAGGACGCCATCAACGAGGCCTTCCGGGACTGGGTCGCCAACGTCGACTCCACCCACTACCTGTTCGGCACCGTCGCCGGGCCGCACCCGTTCCCGATGATGGTCCGGGACTTCCACCGGATCATCGGCGTCGAGGCGCGGCAGCAGGTGCTCGACCGGACCGGCAGGCTGCCCGACGCGGTCGTGGCCTGCGTCGGCGGCGGCTCCAACGCGATGGGGATCTTCCACGAGTTCATCCCGGACGCCGGGGTGCGCCTGATCGGCTGCGAGGCGGCGGGTGACGGCGCCGAGACGCCCCGGCACGCGGCCACCCTCACCAAGGGGGACCCGGGGGTGCTGCACGGCTCCCGGACGTACGTCCTCCAGGACGAGGACGGGCAGACCGTCGAGTCGCACTCGATCTCGGCCGGGCTGGACTACCCGGGGGTCGGGCCGGAGCACGCCTGGCTGAAGGACACCGGGCGGGCGGAGTACCGGCCGGTCACGGACGACGCCGCGATGCAGGCGCTGCGGCTGCTGTCCCGCACCGAGGGGATCATCCCGGCCATCGAGAGCGCCCACGCGCTCGCCGGGGCGCTGGAGCTGGGGCGCGAGCTCGGGCCGGAGGCGACCATCCTGGTCTCCCTGTCGGGGCGCGGGGACAAGGACATGCACACCGCGGCTGAGTACTTCGGCCTGTACGACGAGCAGGCCGGCGGCTCCGGCGAGGGCTCCGCCGAGGGGGGTAAGTGATCATGACTTCCAAGCTGAGCGGCGTTCTGGCGGCCGCCAAGGCCGAGGACCGGGCCGCGCTGATCGGGTACCTACCCGCCGGGTTCCCGACCGTGGACGGCGGCATCCGGGCGATCGACGCGCTGATCGAGGGCGGCTGCGACGTGGTCGAGGTCGGGCTGCCGCACTCCGACCCGGTGCTGGACGGCGCCGTCATCCAGACCGCCGACGACATCGCGCTGCGCGGCGGCGTGCGGATCAAGGACGTGCTGCGGACCGTCCAGGAGGTCGCCGCGGCGCACCCCGGGACCCCGGTGCTCGTGATGACGTACTGGAACCCGGTCGACCGCTACGGCGTGGCGCGCTTCGCGGCGGACCTGGCGGCCGCCGGCGGCGCCGGGTGCATCCTGCCGGACCTCCCGGTGGAGGAGTCCGAGGAGTGGCGCAAGGCGGCGGACGAGCACGGGCTGGACACCGTGTTCGTGGTCGCCCCCAGCAGCAAGGACGCGCGGCTGGCGGAGGTCACGGCGGCCGGCAGCGGGTTCGTGTACGCGGCCGCGGTGATGGGCGTGACCGGGACGCGCTCGGCCGTCGGGTCGATGGCCGAGGACCTGGTCACCCGGACCCGGGCGACGACGGACCTGCCGGTCTGCGTCGGGCTCGGGGTCTCGGACGCGGTGCAGGCGGCCGAGGTCGCCCGGTTCGCGGACGGGGTGATCGTGGGATCGGCCTTCGTGAAGCGGATCCTGGCCGCGGGCGAGGACGAGGCCGCGGCGCTGGACGCGGTGCGGGCGCTCGCCGGCGAGCTGGCGGAGGGTGTCCGCAGGCGCTGACGCACCGCCAAGGTACGGCCGACGGCCCTCCACTCCTCGGGGAGTGGGGGGCCGTCGGCCTTTGCGGGGCGTGGGCGCGGGCGCGCGGCTTCGGCACGCGCCCCGGCCGGGGCCGCGGACCCGAACGGGTGAACAAGGGGTGGGGACACGCATCAGCCGGGGTTGGCGGACGTTGAGAGGAGGGAGGAGTGCACGAACGGTTGCGGGGGCGAGCGGAAGGGGTGAGCCGGTGCGGAGTCTCCAGCGGGCCGTCCTGCTGCGGGCGGCGACGGCCGTGCTGGTCCTCGGCGGTGCGATCGGGGTGCACGTCGAGGTGGGGCACGCGCTGGCCAGGCGGGCGGCCGAGCGGGCGGAGCGGGAGGCGGTGGCCTGCGCGGAGGCGGCCCGGCACCCCGACCTGTTCGAAGCGGGGTGGTCGGCGGGGTGCCGCTGACGCACGGGCGTTCGGTCCATTCGGACAGAGCCTCACCCATCCGGCTTAATTCCTGAATGCGGAGAAACCACCCATCCCTCCGCACGGTTCATCAGGGAGTGAACGAGTTTCCCGAGGGGGTTTCCCTGATGACCGCGCAGCCCGGCGGCTCCGCGCCCACGCCGAGGGCCGGGCGGCCGGTGCCGGTCTGGAGCGAATGGCTCGGCACGGTCGTCCGGCTCTGCCTCGCAGTGGTCTGGGGGTGGGCCGGGCTGGCGAAGATCTCCGATCCGGCGGAGGCCGCGCAGGCCGTCCGTGCCTACCAGCTCCTGCCCGAGGGCCTGGTCAAACCCATCGGCTACGGCCTGCCGTTCCTGGAGCTGGCCCTGGCCCTGCTGCTGGTGGTGGGCCTCGGCGTCCGGGTGGTGGCCGGGATCTCCGCGGCGCTGCTGCTGGTCTTCATCGCCGGGATCGGCTCCGTCTGGGCGCGCGGCCTCTCGATCGACTGCGGCTGCTTCGGCGGCGGCGGGCACGTCGACGAGTCCCAGACGAAGTACATCCAGGAGATCCTTCGCGACACCGGGTTCCTGCTGCTGGCCGGGTGGCTGCTGTGGCGGCCCCGCACCCGGCTGTCGTTGGACGCCTGGCTGGCGAGCTGACCCGGCCCGCCCGCCCCCTGCTCCGGCGAGCCGGTCCCGCACCCCGCACCGGCGAGCCGACCCGCACCCCCGCACCCCACATCCCCGCACCCGACGAAGGCCCCCCGACCGTGGACGTCAAGGCAATGAGCGAGAAGAACCGAGAAGGCAAGCGCACCGCCCGCGAGCGGATGCTGGAACAGCGGGCGGCCGACGAGGCCTCCTCCCGGCGCAAGAAGAAGCTGATCGTGGGCGGTTCCGTGCTCGCGGTGATCGCCGCCGCGGTGATCGTCGGCGTCGTGGTGCAGAACCAGCGCTCCAAGCCGGAGACGCCGACCGCCGCCCCGGCCGGGACGATCGGCGACAAGAACCTGGTCATCCCGGTCGGCGCGGGCAACGCGCCCTCCGTCCTCACCGTCTACGAGGACCCGCGCTGCCCCGCCTGCGGCACCTTCGAGCGCGAGTTCTCGTCCACCATCGACCAGCTGGAGGACGCCGGGAAGATCTACACGAACTACCACATCGTGTCGTTCATCGACCGGGCCGTGGGGGGCAAGGGCTCCAGGACGGCCGCCAACGCGCTGGGCTGCGCCCAGGACGCCGGGCACTTCCGGGACTTCCACGACGTGCTGTACCGCAACCAGCCGGACGAGACCAACGACGCCTTCGGCGACAAGGCCGTGCTGCTCAGCCTGGCCAAGCAGGTCAACGGCCTGGACACGCCCGAGTTCCGGTCCTGCGTGAACGACAACAAGTTCGGCGGGTGGGTGTCCGCCGTGCAGCAGGACTTCGACAAGTCCAGCTACAAGTCCACCCCGACGGTGCTGCTCAACGGCCAGCCGATCTACCCGAAGAACGGCAGCGAGGAGATCACCCCGGCCACCCTGGTGGCCTGGGTGGACGCCGCGAACCAGGGCAAGCAGCTGGGCACGGCGGGTTCGCACGGGCAGACCCCGGCGCCGACCAGCACCGCCTCGGAGGCCAACAACCCGTCGCCGACGGCCGGCTGAGCCCGCTCTGCCGCGCCGCCCCCTCCCCGTCCGGAGGGGGCGGCGCCGCCCGTTGTTCGGCTTCTGTGACCCCACGGGGGTCCGAGGGGGCCGTCGGACCCTGTAGCGTCGGAACTGCCATGGATATCGCCTACATTCCCAGCCCGTCGCGGGGCGTCCTGTACCTCGGACCGATCCCGCTGCGCGCCTACGCCTTCTGCATCATCCTCGGTGTCGTCGTCGCCGTCTGGCTCGGCAGCAGGCGCTGGGTCGCCAGGGGCGGTGCCAAGCACACCGTCGGCGACATCGCCGTCTGGGCCGTGCCGTTCGGCCTGGTCGGCGGCCGCCTGTACCACGTGATCACCGACGGCGGCCGACTGTACTTCGCCGAGGGGAAGAACCCCTGGGACGCCCTCAAGATCTGGGAGGGCGGCCTCGGTATCTGGGGCGCCGTCGCGCTGGGCGCGGTCGGCGCCTGGATCGGCGCCCGCCGCCGGGGCGTGCCGCTGCCCGCGTACGCCGACGCCATCGCACCGGGCATCGCGCTCGCGCAGGCGCTGGGCCGGTGGGGCAACTACTTCAACCAGGAGCTGTACGGCCGGTCGACCACCCTGCCGTGGGGCCTGGAGATCGACAAGACGCTGGCCAACGGCGAGGTCGTGAAGGGCGTCTACCACCCGACCTTCCTGTACGAGTCCCTCTGGTGCGTCGGTGTCGCGCTGCTGGTGATCTGGGCGGACCGCCGGTTCACGCTGGGCCACGGCCGGGCGTTCGCGCTGTACGTGGCCGCGTACACGGTGGGCCGGTTCTGGATCGAGTGGCTGCGGATCGACGACGCGCACGTCTACTTCGGCCTGCGGCTGAACGACTGGGTGTCCATCGCGGTGTTCCTGGGCGCGGTGGCGTACTTCGTGATCCTGGGCAGGACGCGGCCCGGTCGGGAGGACCCGGCGAGCATCGACCCGGCCGCGCACCCGGAGGCGGAGGAGGCCGGGTCCGGCGGGCAGGGCGAGAAGGCGGCCGATCAGAAGGCGGCCGGCGGGAAGGCCGGGAAGAGCGCCGACGGGCAGGCCGAGAAGGCCGAGAAGGCCGGGAAGGGCGACGGGAAGCCGGTGCTGAGCAAGCCGGCCGGGCCCGTGGCCGCCGAGACGGCTGCCGAGACGGTCGGCGAGGACGCCAAGAACCCGATCTGACCTGGGGCTTCCCCCGACCGGGGCCACCCTTCGCGAGCTCTGCGAAGGGTGGCCTCAGTCGTGTTCGGACAGCCTTACTTTGCTGGAAATGCCCAGGTCAGGCGGGCTACGTTCGGGGCTGACGAACGACGACGGAGGGGAACGACGATGAGTGCGATCACTGTGGAGGCCGACGCGGGACACCAGCCCCGGATACCCGCGGCCGACCACCACCGGGACGTCAACGGAGGCTGGCTGCGGCCGGCCGTGTTCGGCGCGGTGGACGGGCTGGTGTCCAACTTCGCCCTGATGACCGGGGTGGTCGGCGGCGCGGCGTCCAACGGGACGGTGATCCTGACCGGGCTGGCGGGCCTGGCGGCCGGCGCCTGCTCGATGGCGGCGGGGGAGTACACCTCGGTGGCCTCGCAGCGGGAACTGGTGCAGGCCGAGATCGAGGTCGAGCGGCTGGAGCTGAGCCGCAACCCGCACGGGGAGCTGGCCGAGCTGGCCCAGCTGTACGTCTCGCGCGGGGTGGATCCGGAGCTGGCCCACGAGGTGGCCCGGCAGCTGTCCGCCGACCCGGAGCTGGCCCTGGAGGTGCACGCCCGCGAGGAGCTGGGCGTCGACCCGACCGACCTGCCCTCGCCGCTGGTGGCGGCCGGCTCGTCGTTCCTGTGCTTCGCGCTCGGCGCGCTGCTGCCGCTGCTGCCGTACCTGCTGGGGGCGACCGCGCTGCTGCCCGCGCTGCTGCTGGCGGGGGCCGGGCTGTTCCTGTGCGGTGCGGTGGTGGCCCGGATGACGGCGCGCAGCTGGTGGTTCAGCGGGCTGCGGCAGCTGGTGCTGGGCGGCGCCGCGGCCGGGGTGACCTACCTGCTCGGGTGGCTGATCGGCGGGCACGTGGGGTAGCCGGCGGCCTGCATGGTTATGCTGTGCAGTGAGTGACGTTTCACACATGGACGTCCGGCGGCGCCTCGCACTGTCTCATCATTCGGGCCCCCGAGCCGCGGATTCGCATCCGCGGACGGGCTCCCGGGATGGATTCGCAGGCATCCATGATCGGCTTGTGTGGCGATCCGGTTTCGCCCCTGTTTCAGGCCGCGGACGGTTGGGCACAATCGTCGGGACGCGCACTGTGGCGCGTCCTTCTCCCGCACCCCCTGACCTGCGCGCCGTCCCGCGATGTGGACGGGATATTCCGCTTCTCGGGATCGTGGGCATCATGTAACTTGCACGACACCGCACCATCGCATCAGGGCCAACGTCGTCCCTACTTGCACCAACTTGCCGAAAGACGACGACGGGAGAGCCGATGCTGTCTGCATCCATGCACTCCGCCAACGAGCCCCAGGCCGGCGCCGCCCGCCAGCCGTACGCGCTCGTGCCGGATGCGCGACCTGCTGCTCAGGGCCTGTACGACCCGCGGAACGAGCACGACGCCTGTGGCGTCGGTTTCGTCGCCACGCTGACCGGCATCGCCGACCACACCATCGTCGAGCAGGCGTTGAACGTCCTGCGCAACCTGGAGCACCGCGGCGCCACCGGCGCCGAGCCCGACTCCGGCGACGGTGCGGGCATCCTGACCCAGGTCCCGGACGCCTTCCTGCGCGGGAAGGTCGACTTCGACCTCCCGGCGGCCGGGTCCTACGCCGTCGGCATCGCCTTCCTGCCGGACGAGGACGAGAAGGACACCGCGGCCGTCACGCGGATCGAGTCCATCGCCGCCGAAGAGGGCCTGGCCGTCCTCGGCTGGCGCGACGTCCCGGTCACCCCGGACCTGCTCGGCGCCACCGCCCGCAGCGTGATGCCGCGCTTCCGCCAGCTGTTCCTGGCCGGAGCCGACCGGACCGGCATCGAGCTGGACCGGATCGCCTTCGTGGTCCGCAAGCGGGCCGAGCGCGAGGCCGGGGTCTACTTCCCGTCGCTGTCCGCGCGCACCATCGTCTACAAGGGCATGCTGACCACCGGCCAGCTGGAACCCTTCTTCCCTGACCTGTCGGACCGCACCTACACGTCTTCGATCGGCCTGGTGCACTCCCGCTTCTCCACCAACACCTTCCCGAGCTGGCCGCTCGCCCACCCGTACCGCTTCGTCGCCCACAACGGCGAGATCAACACGGTCAAGGGCAACCGCAACTGGATGCAGGCCCGGGAGTCGCAGCTCGCCACCGACCTCATCCCCGCCAACAGGAACGGGCAGGGCCTGGAGCGGATCTTCCCGATCTGCACCCCGGACCACTCCGACTCCGCCTCCTTCGACGAGGTCCTGGAACTGCTCCACCTGGGCGGACGCTCGCTGCCGCACTCGGTGCTGATGATGATCCCGGAGGCGTGGGAGAACCACGCCACCATGAGCCCGGCCCGCCGTGCGTTCTACCAGTACCACTCCAACCTGATGGAGCCCTGGGACGGCCCGGCCTGCGTCACCTTCACCGACGGCACCCAGATCGGCGCCGTGCTCGACCGCAACGGTCTGCGCCCCGCCCGGTACTGGATCACCGAGGACGGTCTGGTCGTCCTCTCCTCCGAGGTCGGCGTGCTCGACATCGACCAGGAGAAGGTCGTCAGGAAGGGCCGCCTCCAGCCCGGTCGGATGTTCCTGGTGGACACCGCCCAGGGCCGGATCGTCGAGGACGAGGAGATCAAGTCCGCTCTCGCCGCCGAGCACCCGTACCAGGAGTGGGTCGACGGCGGGCAGATCCAGCTCGCCAAGCTGCCCGAGCGCGAGCACATCGCGCACACCCACGCCTCCGTCACCCGCCGCCAGCAGACCTTCGGCTACACCGAGGAGGAGCTGCGGGTCATCCTCGCCCCGATGGCGCGCACCGGCGCCGAAGCGCTCGGCTCGATGGGCACCGACTCGCCGATCGCCGCGCTGAGCGAGAAGCCCCGTCTGCTGTTCGACTACTTCGTGCAGCTCTTCGCCCAGGTCACCAACCCGCCGCTGGACGCCATCCGCGAGGAGCTCGTCACCTCGCTGCTGTCCAACCTCGGCCCGGAGGGCAACCTGCTGGCCGCCGAGGCCGCCTCCTGCCGCTCCGTCGGCATCACCTTCCCGGTGATCGACAACGACGAGCTGGCCAAGCTCGTCCACGTCAACGCCGACGGCGACCAGCCCGGCCTCAAGGCCGTCACGCTCTCCGGCCTCTACCGGGTCGCCTCCGGCGGCCAGGGCCTGGCCGCCCGGCTCGCCGAGATCGCCGCCGAGGCCGACGCGGCGATCGCCGACGGCGCCCGGATCATCGTCCTCTCCGACCGGCACTCGGACGCCGAGCACGCGCCGATCCCCTCGCTGCTGCTCACCTCGGCCGTCCACCACCACCTGATCCGCACCAAGCAGCGCACCCGGGTGTCGCTGCTGGTCGAGGCCGGCGACGTCCGCGAGGTGCACCACGTCGCGCTGCTGATCGGCTACGGCGCCGGGGCCGTCAACCCGTACCTGGCGATGGAGTCGGTCGAGGACCTGGTCGCCCAGGGAGTGTTCATCGAGGGCGTCGAGCCCGAGAAGGCCATCAAGAACCTGATCAAGGCGCTCGGCAAGGGCGTGCTCAAGGTCATGTCCAAGATGGGCATCTCGACCGTGGCCTCCTACCGCGGCGCCCAGGTCTTCGAGGCCATCGGCCTCTCCCAGGACCTCGTCGACGGCTACTTCGCCGGCACCACCACCAAGCTCGGCGGCATCGGCCTGGAGGAGATCGCCCGCGAGACGGCCGCCCGGCACGCCAAGGCGTACCCGGCCTCCGGCATCCCGGCCGCGCACCGCGCCCTGGAGATCGGCGGCGAGTACCAGTGGCGCCGCGAGGGCGAGCCGCACCTGTTCGACCCGGACACCGTCTTCCGGCTCCAGCACTCCACCCGCAACCGCCGCTACGACATCTTCAAGCAGTACACGGACCGGGTGAACGAGCAGTCCGAGCGGCTGATGACGCTGCGCGGCCTGTTCCAGCTGGAGGGCCTCGGACGCGAGCCGATCCCGGTCGAGGAGGTCGAGCCGGTCTCCGAGATCGTCAAGCGCTTCTCCACCGGCGCCATGTCGTACGGCTCGATCTCCCGCGAGGCGCACGAGACCCTGGCCATCGCGATGAACCGCCTCGGCGGCAAGTCCAACACCGGCGAGGGCGGCGAGGACCCGGACCGGCTGTACGACCCGGAGCGCCGCTCGGCGATCAAGCAGGTCGCCTCCGGCCGCTTCGGCGTCACCTCCGAGTACCTGGTCAACGCCGACGACATCCAGATCAAGATGGCCCAGGGCGCCAAGCCCGGCGAGGGCGGCCAGCTGCCCGGCCACAAGGTGTACCCGTGGGTCGCCCGGACCAGGCACTCCACCCCGGGCGTCGGCCTGATCTCGCCGCCGCCGCACCACGACATCTACTCGATCGAGGACCTGGCGCAGCTGATCCACGACCTCAAGAACGCCAACCCGGCGGCCCGCATCCACGTGAAGCTGGTCTCCGAGGTCGGCGTCGGGACGGTCGCCGCGGGCGTGTCCAAGGCGCACGCCGACGTGGTGCTGGTCTCCGGGCACGACGGCGGGACGGGCGCCTCCCCGCTCACCTCGCTGAAGCACGCCGGCGGACCCTGGGAGCTCGGGCTCGCCGAGACCCAGCAGACCCTGCTGCTCAACGGGCTGCGCGACCGCATCGTCGTCCAGACCGACGGCCAGCTGAAGACCGGCCGCGACGTGGTGATCGCCGCGCTGCTCGGCGCCGAGGAGTTCGGCTTCGCGACCGCCCCGCTGGTGGTCTCCGGCTGCATCATGATGCGCGTCTGCCACCTGGACACCTGCCCGGTCGGCGTCGCCACCCAGAACCCGGTGCTGCGCGAGCGGTTCGCCGGCAAGCCCGAATTCGTCGTCAACTTCTTCGAGTTCATCGCCGAGGAGGTCCGGGAGATCCTGGCCTCGCTGGGCTTCCGCTCGATCGAGGAGGCCGTCGGCCGCGCCGAGCACATCGACGCCCGGGCCGCGATCGACCACTGGAAGGCCGCCGGGCTCGACCTCACCCCGCTCTTCCACGTGCCCGACCTGCCCGAGGGCGCCGCACGGCACCGCACCACCACCCAGGACCACGCGCTCGACAAGGCCCTGGACAACCAGCTGATCACGCTCGCCGAGGACGCGCTGGAGCGCGGCGACGCCGTCCGCATCCAGCTGCCGATCCGCAACGTCAACCGCACCGTCGGCACCATGCTCGGCCACGAGGTGACCAAGCGGTACCGGGGCGAGGGCCTGCCGGAGGGGACCATCGACGTCACCTTCACCGGCTCCGCCGGGCAGTCCTTCGGCGCCTTCCTGCCGCGCGGCGTGACCCTGCGACTGGAGGGCGACGCCAACGACTACGTCGGCAAGGGCCTCTCGGGCGGCGTGGTCGTCGTCCGCCCGGCCCGCGAGGCCGCGGCCATCGGCAACGACGCGCAGAACCACGTCATCGCCGGCAACACCATCGGCTACGGCGCCACCTCGGGCCGGATCCACCTGCGCGGCAAGGCCGGCGAGCGCTTCGCCGTCCGCAACTCCGGGGCCACCCTGGTGGTCGAGGGCGTGGGCGACCACGGCCTGGAGTACATGACCGGCGGCCGGGTCGTCGTCCTCGGCGAGACCGGACGCAACCTCGCGGCGGGCATGTCCGGCGGCATCGCGTACGTCCTGGACCTGCGCCCCGCCAACGTCAACGACGGCATGGTGGGCATCGAGGCGCCCACCGCCGCCGACCGCGACTGGCTGCGCGAGACCGTGCAGCAGCACTACGAGGAGACCGGCTCCACCGTCGCCGCCGAACTCCTGGCCGACTGGGGCAGCGGGGTCTCCCGCTTCTCCAAGATCATGCCGACCGACTACAAGGCAGTGCTCGCCGCCAAGGACGCCGCTGAGCGCGATGGCCTCTCCGAGGCCGAGACCACCGCGAAGATGATGGAGGCGGCTAATGGCTGACCCCAAGGGCTTCCTGACCACGCCCAAGCAGCTGGCGGAGCGCCGCCCGGTCGACGTCCGGATCAAGGACTGGAACGAGGTCTACGTCGAGCGCAGCCTCCTGCCGGTCATCACCAAGCAGGCCGGCCGCTGCATGGACTGCGGCATCCCGTTCTGCCACAACGGCTGCCCGCTCGGGAACCTCATCCCCGAGTGGAACGACCTGGCCTACCGGGACGACTTCGTCGGCGCCATCGAGCGGCTGCACGCCACCAACAACTTCCCGGAGTTCACCGGGCGGCTCTGCCCGGCGCCCTGCGAGTCGGCGTGCGTCCTCGGCATCAACCAGGACGCGGTGACCATCAAGAACGTCGAGGTCACCATCATCGACAAGGCCTGGGACCGCGGCGGGGTCACCCCGCAGGTGCCCGAGCGGCTCTCCGGCAAGACCGTCGCCGTGGTGGGCTCCGGCCCGGCCGGCCTCGCCGCCGCCCAGCAGCTCACCCGGGCCGGGCACACCGTCGTGGTGTACGAGCGGGCCGACCGGATCGGCGGACTGCTGCGCTACGGCATCCCCGAGTTCAAGATGGAGAAGCGCCACATCAACCGCCGCGTCGAGCAGATGCGGGCGGAGGGCACCCGGTTCCGCACCGGCGTGCACGTCGGCGAGGACATCACCGGCCAGCAGCTGCGCGAGCGCTTCGACGCCGTGGTCGTCGCGGCCGGCGCCACCACCGCCCGCGACCTGCCGGTGCCCGGACGCGAGCTCAAGGGCGTCCACCAGGCCATGGAGTACCTGCCGCTGGCCAACAAGGTGCAGGAGGGCGACTTCGTCGAGTCCCCGATCAGCGCCAAGGGCAAGCACGTGGTCGTGATCGGCGGCGGCGACACCGGCGCGGACTGCGTCGGCACCGCGCACCGGCAGGGGGCGGCCTCCGTCACCCAGCTGGAGATCATGCCGCGGCCCGGCGAGGAGCGGCCCGGACACCAGCCGTGGCCGACCATGCCGATGACCTACAAGGTCACCTCCGCGCACGAGGAGGGCGGTGAGCGGATCTACTCCGTCAACACCACCCGCTTCACCGGCGACGAGGACGGCAACGTCCAGGAACTGCACCTCGTCGAGGTGGAGTTCAAGGACGGCCGGTTCGAGCCGGTGCCCGGCACCGAGCGGGCCGTCCCGGCGCAGCTGGTCACCCTGGCCATGGGCTTCACCGGGACGGACGTCAGGAACGGGCTGGTCGAGCAGCTGGGAGCGGACCTCGACGCGCGCGGTAACATTGCCCGCGATGGCCGGTTCGCCACCAATGTCGATGGCGTGTACGTCTGCGGAGACGCCGGCCGTGGCCAGTCGCTGATCGTCTGGGCCATCGCGGAAGGCCGTTCGGCCGCAGCCGCGGTGGACAGGTACCTGGGCGGCAAGACCCCGCTTCCCGCCCCGATCCGGCCCACGGACCGCCCCCTGGTGGTCTGACGGACGGACGGTCCGACCGGCCCCCACCGAACGCCCGGCGCCGCATCGCCGGGAGCTCAACCCGCTGCCCCCGCCAGCGTCGCCGGGCCAACGCGGTCTCCTGGCGCCTGCCCTCTTCCCCGACCAGTTGGAGGGCGGGCGCCGTCGCGTTCTCCGAACGGTCCGGCCGCGTTTCCCGAAGGCCCGGCCGCGTTCTCCGACGGTCCTGCGACGTTCTCCGACGGTGCGGCGGTGCCGGGCGTCCGGAGTCGTCCACCGCGCGGCGGGATCCCGCAAGTGGGCTGTTGTTCGTCGGTGCCAGGTGGCAGACTGCGGCCGACGGCCGGGGGGCTGGGCGAGTGCGGAGGACGACTTCGATGGGCACGACTCAGGCAGGCGGGGGCGCCACCGTACGGCGTCTGCTGCTCGGCAGCCAGCTGCGCAAGCTCCGCGAGGCCAGAGGCGTCAGTCGGGAGGAGGCCGGGTACTCGATCCGGGCCTCCGAGTCCAAGATCAGCCGGATGGAGCTCGGCCGGGTCGGCTTCAAGGAGCGCGACGTCGCCGACCTGCTGACCCTGTACGGCGTCGAGGCCGAGCAGGAGCGCGCCGGCGTCCTCGGGCTGCTGCGCGACGCCAACGCCAGCTCCTGGTGGCACGAGTACGGCGACGTGCTGCCCGGCTGGTTCCAGAACTACCTGGGGCTGGAGGAGGCCGCCGCCGAGATCCACAGCTACGAGGTCCAGTTCGTCCACGGGCTGCTCCAGACCGCCGACTACGCCCGGGCCGTGGTCACCGCCGGCTGCCACGCCCACGGGCCGCAGGAGATCGAGCGCCGGGTCGACGTACGGCTCGGGCGGCAGGCGGTGCTGACCGCCGAGCGGGCGCCGCAGCTGGTCGCCGTCCTGGACGAGGCCGCGCTGCGCCGGCCCTGGGGCGGGCCGGAGCTGATGCGCGGCCAGCTGGACCGGCTGCTGGAACTCGGCGAGCTGCCCAACGTCCGGCTCCAGGTGCTGCCGCTGGGCAACGCCGGGCTGAGCGCGGAGAGCGGTGCCTTCACCGTCCTGGGCTTCACCGAGACCGAGCTGGCGGACGTGGTGTACCTGGAGCAGTTCACCACCGCGCTCTACCTCGACAAGCCCGCCGAGGTGGCCGAGTACCGGCAGGCGATGGACGACCTCGTCGCGGACAGCCTGGACCCGGCGCCGACCCGGGACCTGCTGTACGCGATGCGCCAGGAGCTGTAGCCCGTCAGTACGATGAGTTCCCATCAGATCGGTGCACGAGAGGGAACAGATGTCGTACTTCTCCGAGTTGGCGCTGCAGTACATCGACGGCGAGTGGTGCGGCGGCAACGGCTCCTGGGACATCGTCGACGTCGATCCCTACACCGGCGACAAGCTCGCCACCATCACCGTCGCCACCGTCGCCGAGGTCGACCGGGCCTACCGCGCCGCCGAGCGCGCCCAGAAGTCATGGGCCGCCGCCAACCCGTACAGGCGGCGGCTGGTCTTCGAACGCGCGCTGCGGCTGCTGGAGGAGCGCGAGCCGGAGATCGTCCGGGCGATCATGGTCGAACTCGGCGGCACCGCGCTGAAGGCCGGCTTCGAGCTGTCGCTGGTCAAGGACGTGCTGCGGGAGTGCCTGCACCTCTCGGTGGCCGCCGAGGGCCGGCTGCTGGCCTCGCCCGCCCCCGGCCGGGAGAACCGGCTCTACCGGCTGCCGGTCGGCGTGGTCGGCGTGATCAGCCCGTTCAACTTCCCGCTGTTCCTGGCCCTCAAGGCCGTCGCCCCGGCGCTCGCGCTCGGCAACGGCGTCGTCCTCAAGCCGCACCAGGAGACCCCGGTGGTCGGCGGCGGACTGATCGCGAAGCTCTTCGAGGACGCGGGGCTGCCGCCCGGCCTGCTGAACGTGGTGGTCACCGACATCGCCGAGATCGGCGACAGCTTCCTGGAGCACCCGGTGCCCAAGGTGATCTCCTTCACCGGCTCCGACAAGGTCGGGCGGCACGTCGCCACCGTCGCCGCCGCGCACTTCAAGCGGACGGTGCTGGAGCTCGGCGGCAACAGCGCGCTGATCGTCCTCGACGACGCCGACGTGGACCACGCCGTGGACGCCGCCGTGTTCAGCCGCTTCGTCCACCAGGGACAGGTCTGCATGGCCGCCAACCGGGTGCTGGTGGACCGTGCCGTCGAGGCCGAGTTCACCGAGAAGTTCGTCGCCAAGGTCGCCTCGCTCACCGTCGGCGACCCGAAGGACCCGGCCACCCACATCGGCCCGCTGATCAACCCCGTCCAGGCCGACGCCCTCGACGCCCAGGTCGACCGGGCGATCGCGGCCGGCGCCACCGCGCTGCTGCGCGGCACCACGGTCGGCAGCCTGATGGCGCCGACCGTGCTCACCGGCCTGGCGCCGGGCGCGCCGATCCTGCGGAACGAACTCTTCGGCCCGGTCGTGCTGTTGGTGCCCTTCGACGGCGAGGACGAGGCCGTGCGGCTCGCCAACGACACGCCGTTCGGGCTCAGCGGCGCGGTGCACACCGCGAACGTCGAGCGCGGCGTGAAGCTCGCCCAGCGGATCGAGACCGGCATGATCCACGTCAACGGCGGCACCATCGCCGACGAGCCGGGCGTGCCCTTCGGCGGCGAGAAGAACTCCGGCGTCGGCCGCCTCAACGGCGAGTCCACGGTGGACGCCTTCACCACGGTGAAGTGGATCTCCGTCCAGCACGAGCGCGCGGTCTTCCCCTTCTGAGCCGGTGCTTGCGCACGAGCAGCAGGTCGCGCTGGTGGATCACGGACGGCCCGGCCATCGTGATGATCTCGTCGCCGGAGATCTCGATCTTCCACCCGGCCGGAGGCGTCAGGCTCTGCGCGTAGGCCGGCAGCCGGGCATGGCGGTCGGGGATCTGGAACTCGCTCACGGCGCCATTCTCCAGCGGAAGGGCCGGAAGGGCCGGAAGGGCCGGAAGGGCCGGAAGGCCGTCGCCCGGCGGGCGACGGCCTTCCGACGGGGGAGTGCGGGTCAGAAGACCGGCTGGCCGGCGCGGACGAGGCGCCAGGAGTCGGTGAAGAAGTCGGCGGGGTCGATGGTGCCCTTGGCCTTGACCCAGGCGATCATGGTGTTGCGGATCTCGTCGGAGTTCGACCAGACCACCTTGGCCTTGGCGACGTGCGGGAAGTTGCCGCCGCCGTTGGCGCGGTAGTTGTTGACGGCGAGGACGAACTCGGCGGCCGGGTCGATCGGCTTGCCCTGGAAGGACAGGTTGACGATCCGCGAGCCCTTCGGCTGGGCGATGTCGATGTCGTAGCTCAGGCCGTAGACCGAGTCGTAGTTGTAGTCCGGGGTGGCCTCGGCGCCGGTCAGGGCCTCCTTGTCGACCGGGGCCCCAGGGGCGAGCTGGTTGTAGTACTTGACCGAGTACTCCAGGTAGTCCTTGAGCTGGGCGCCCGTCAGGATGCGGGCCTCCAGGGTGTTCTCGTAGATGTAGAGGCCCGCGGCGTCGCGCAGCTTGACCTGGCCGGACGGGATCACGGCGGTGCGGTTGAACGGGGCGGCCTGGGCCAGCACCGGGAGCTTGGCGTACTGCCCGCCCGCCAGCGCGGCCTTGACGGCGTCGGCCTGGACCTTGCCGATCAGGTCGATGATCGGGGTGGCCTTGAAGCGGGCGTCGGCGATCGACAGCTCGATCTTGCTGGTGCCGATGTTCTGGTTGACGTACGCGACGACCTTCTTGTGCTGCTCGGCGATCGCGTTGGTGATCTCCGGGTTCTCCGGCACGGTGTTGGAGTTCAGCAGTCGGGAGGAGACCGAGGTGACCTTCCAGACGCCGTCGACGAAGTCGACCTCGAAGTCGAAGCAGGTCAGCCGCTGGCCGTAGCAGAGCGGCTCGGAGAGGACGACGGTGCGGCCGGTCTTCTTGTTGACGACCAGGCGCTGCGCGATCTCCTTGTGGGCGTGGCCCACCAGCACCGCGTCGACGTCGGGGACGGTCTCCGCCAGCGCCACCGAGACGTTCTCGCCCCAGGGCAGCTGGTCGCCCCAGGTGGTCGCCTCGTCGCAGCCGGAGTGCGACGAGACCACGATGACGTCCGCGCCCGCGGCCTTCATCCGCGGCACCCAGGTGGCGGCGGTCTCGACGATGCCCGGGAAGACCATCTTGCCGCTGACGTTGGCCTTGTCCCAGATCGCGATGCCCGGGTTGGTGAGGCCGAGGATGCCGACCCTCACCGGCCGGCCCCCGCCCAGGCGCAGCTCCTTGATCACGTAGGGCTTGAAGGCCGGCTTCTCGTTCTTCGCGTTGAGCGCGTTGGCGCCCAGCAGCGGGAACTCCAGCTGGTCCTCGTAGGCCTTCAGGAGCGGGATGCCGTAGTTGAACTCGTGGTTGCCGAGCGCGGCGGCGTCGTACTCCATGAGGTTCATGGCGACGGCCATCGGGTGGTCGGGCACGGTGTTGGCCTCGGTGTCGATCGACTCGATCCGGGCGTAGTAGTAGGACAGCTGGGTGCCCTGGATGGTGTCGCCGGAGTCGATCAGCAGGCAGCGGTCCCAGCCCTTCTCCTCGCGCACCTGGTTGGCCAGGGTGGAGATCTTGGCGAGGCCGACCGCGTTGTGGGCCTTGTCGGTGTACTCGGCGTCGGTGAAGTAGTCCCAGTTGAGCACCCGGCCGTGCAGGTCGGTGGTGCCCATGACGGTGAAGGCCTGCTTGCGCGGCTTGCGCTGCTGGCCCTTGGCGGCCGCCGTGTCCGGCTGGGCGGCCGCGGCGGAGGGGGCGGCGGCCAGGGCGGCGCCACCGGCCAGGGCGGCACCGGCGGCGGTGGCGGCGGACCGGGTGACGAAGTCACGGCGGTTCAGGGGCATGGACGACTCTCCCGAGTGGGGCGACGGCGGATGGACCGTCAACTGGTATTCGTGAACAAAAGTGTGCGTGCACGCGTCGACGCGCGTAGAGGGACGCGCGTAGAAGTGTGCCGTGCGGGCCAGGGTGCTGAACAGTCCCCTGACCTGTCCAATCGGTGAGATCTTGGCGACTCGTTCGTGACGGGAACGGGGGCGGACGCGGGGTGGTGGGGAGCGGGGCGGGCCGGTCGACGCCCGGTCAGGACTGCTCGCCCACGAGCCGGTCGACGCCCGGTCAGGACAGCTCGCCCACCAGCCGGTCGACCTCGCGGCCCAGCTGGACCGCGGGGTCCGGATCGCCCGGCCCCGCCCAGGGCTGCCAGGTCCGCGCCCGCAGGTAGCCGGCCACCGCGACCGGCAGCCGCTGCCGGACGATCCGCTCCGACACCGGACCCGGGCCGGCCGCGCGCAGCGCCGCCAGCAGGCCGTCCACCCCGGCCGAGGGCGGCAGCGGCACGGTGTCCAGGTAGGCGGCCAGCGCCACCAGCTCGGGGTCGGGCCCGGGGGCCGGGAGCGGCGGCCGCTCGTGCACCGGCCGCTCGTGCTCCGGCTGCTCGTGCACTGGCGCCCCGGCTTCCGGCCGCCCTGGTCCCGACCCGCCGTGCTCCGGCCCCCCGTGCTCCGGCGCCCCGTGCTCCGGCGCCCGCGCCCCGCCGGCTCCCGTCCCCCCGAGGGCCGTCCCCGTCCCGCCGCGGGACACCCCGCGGCGGCCCCCGCGGGGCCCCGGGGCGGGCGTCAGCAGCGCGCCCACCCCGTAGAGCCCGGCCACGACCCCCGGCCACCAGACGCCGCCCAGCCCGGCGAAGTGCAGCCCCAGGCCGACCGCGCCGCCGGCGCAGCCGACCAGGTTCCGGGCCGACTCCAGGTAGCGCAGCACCCGGGGGCCGAACCGGTCACCGTCACTGGTAGCCACGGATCTCCTCGAACACCCCGTCCAGCGAGCCCGTGCCGTCGAACAGCTTGCCGCCGCTCAGGTCCGCGATCCCCTGGAGCTGGCCCACCGCCGCCTCCCCGAACTTGATCGGGAACACCGGGATCGACTTCTCCCCGGCCGGAAGCGCGTCGTGGAAGCGCTTGAAGTCGGCGTCCGTCGCACCGGCGTTGCTCTCCCCGTCCGTCATCAGCACGATCGAGGTGAACCGGTCGTCGCCGGCCGCCGCCTGCTGGCGCTCGATCACCCGGTACGCCTCCTCCAGCGAGGAGTACACCGCCGTCCCGCCCGAGGCGGCCAGCGACTGCACGTCCGCGTCGATCGAGGCCAGCTCCGCCTGCGGGCCCGGCTGGCTGCCGGTGGGCGGCACCACGTGGGTCTTGGTCCACTTGACCGCGGAGGCGAAGGAGAGCAGCGTGATCTCCTCGCGGTCCCGGAAGCGGCGCACTCCGCGGGTGTCGTCCGCCCCGGTCAGCCGGCCCAGCGCGCTCTTCAGCGCGGCGATCCGCGAGCCCTCCATGGAGCCCGAGGTGTCCAGCACGTACACCGTCCGGGACGGGCGGCGCAGCTCGTTCTGGTACGCGGCCAGCAGGCCGTCCGCGACCGCCCTGGTGCCCGGGAACGGCAGCTCCCTGCGGCGGTCCGTGGGCAGCCCGGCCGCCGGGGCCGCGCCCGCCGTCACCGGGCGGCGCAGCGTCACCTCGGAGATCCGTTTCTGCACGTCCTCCTTGAGCAGGTACGCGGTCAGCCGCTGGAAGGAGTCGCGCTGCTCCGGCGCTGCGGCGGCCATCAGCGAGAGCGGGTAGTCCGCCGACACCACGCCGTCCACCGGCCGCACCACCGTCAGCTGCTGCTGCGGCGGCAGCGTCCTGTTCAGCGACAGCAGCACCGACTCGTAGTTGACCAGCGCGCCCACCACGCCCGACTCGGCCCGGGTGTACGCCTGCGCCAGCCAGCCGGAGGAACCGGAGGTCAGCTTCTGGCCCTTGAAGAACTCCTTCAGCTGCGGCGTGGCCTTCTGCACGTCCGCGTCGGTCAGCGCCGCGCCCGCGCCGGAGAAGGCCGAGGCCACCGCGACGAGCGTGGAGAAGCCCGAGTTGGAGCGGGACGGGTCGGCCATCCCGTACGGCAGCTTGCCGGCCGCCGCCGCGGCACCGACCTGCGCCCAGGTGACCTTCGAGCCGTCGCCCCAGCCGAGTTCCCCGAGCGCCGAGGAACGCACCCCGATCGCCACCGGCGAGACCATCACCGGGGTCTCGGAGACCACCTTGGACCTGCCGGCCGGATCGAGCCGCAGGTACTGGTTGGACGGGAACCACACGGCGTCGTACTTGCCGTCGGCCCGGCCCGAGGAGACGGTGTCCGCGCCGTCCAGGGTGCCCGTCCAGGAGAACTGCACGGTCACCCCGGTGGCCTTCCGGGCGTCCTCCAGGACCGGTGCCAGGTCCTGGAGTTCACTGCCGGCCAGGACCCGCAGCACCCCGGAACGGGCCGTCTCGGCGGGCGGGTCGCTGGGGCCGGGCCCGGGGCCCGAGCCGCCGGAGGTGCAGGCGGTCGCCGCGGCGAGCACGGCGGCCAGCGCGGCCACCAGCCGGCCGCGCCGCTTCATCGGGATGGTCACTTGGTCCCCTTCGCCACGGCGGTCAGCTTGAGCAGGTTGTCCAGCGAGGGCAGCGTCGCCTGCTTGATCCTGGCGGCGGTCAGATCGGGTGCGAAGGTCGGGCTCTTGCCGTGCATCAGGTTCGCGAAGGCCTCCGGCTTGGCCTGCGGCCGGAGCCCGAACCGGGCCTCCAGGCCGCGCAGCACCTCGTCGTTCTGGAGGACCTCGGCGAGCCTGCGGCCGTTGGCGCTGTGGGCCACGACGGTGTGGTCCGAGTAGACCGTGGTGTCCGGGTACAGCACCACCATGTCCCCGGTGGGCTTGCCCTGCAGCGACAGGGCGGCGGCCTGCGACTCGTACGCGAAGATCAGCGGGCTGCCGATCCCCGCGCCGAAGTCCCGGAACGGTTCGTCGCTGCTGCTCTTCTGGATGCCCTGCAGCGCGTTCGCGGTGTGCACCACGTCCTTGACGGCGGCGACGCCGGCGTCGTCCGACACCACCTGGTGGTTGTTCACGACGTACGAGAGCAGCGCGAGGTACATCGCGCCGGAGGAGGAACTCTCCGGGTCGGTGGTGGTCACGAAGAGCTGGCCGGACAGCTCGGGGTGCTCGCGGGCGCCGTCGAGGTCCTCCCATCTGCGGCCGCTCTTCAGGGCGTTGACGTACTCGTCCATCCGGAACGTCCAGACGCCGGTGGGGTCCTTCTCGGCCAGCCTGTTCTGCTTCAGGACGTTGGCCACCGGCTCGTGGGCCACGATCACCAGCGGGGAGTAGAACGGCACCAGCGGGGAGTCCTGCAGGTTCCAGATGCGCTGGATCTCCCGGGCCGGCGCAGCGCTCGCGGGGAAGGCGAAGTCCAGCCCCGGTTTCTTGCCCGCCTGGTCGCTCATCGTCCAGGAGCCCGTCGAGTCCGTCCGGACTTCCAGGCCCTGCTTCGCCAACTCGGCCTTGACCTCGTCGTTCTCGAAGAAGGCACGCTTCTCCGAGCCGATCAGGCCGGTGACGGTGACCGTCTTGGCGTCCTTCTTCGGGTCGTCCTCGTGGTCGTCGGGGATCAGCGCGAAGGCGACCCCGCCCAACAGGGCCAGGGCCGCAACCACCCCCAGTGCGCGTCGCATACCGAACGCCTCCCCCTCGTCCGCTCCTTCGTCCGGGTGGTGACCCGGGGCGCCCGGGCAGCAGCCCGGGGGTGACGAGCGTCTCGCCGGGCGGGGAGCGGTGGCGGACGCGGCGGTGAACCACGGGTGAACACCCCTTCACGGAATCGCATCGGAGGACGGCGCGGGAGGTGTTCGGGAGGCGTGCGCGCGCGGTGGGGAGCGGGGCGCTCGCACAGCGGTCCGAGGATGTGTCAGATTGTTCAACTCGCCTTACCGCAAAGGCCATCCCGCAGTCCGGACCCACGTCGTGGTTACGCGCCGGTAATGCCTAGTCTCAGCACTATGCGCCGAGCAAAAATCGTCTGTACCCTCGGGCCCGCCACCGACTCGTACGACCAGATCAAGTCCCTGGTCGACGCCGGGATGGACATCGCCCGACTGAACCTCAGTCACGGCTCGCACAGCGAGCACGAGGAACGCTACCGCCGCGTCCGCAAGGCCGCCGACGAGACCGGCCGCAGCGTCGGCGTCCTCGTCGACCTTCAAGGCCCGAAGATCCGGCTCGACACCTTCGCCCACGGACCCGTACTACTCGAACGCGGCGACGAGTTCACCATCTCCACCGACAAGGGCGTCGTGGGGGACAAGGACCGTTGCGGAACCACCTACTCCGGGCTCGCCGGGGACGTCGGCCGCGGCGAGCGCATCCTGGTCGACGACGGCCGGGTCACCCTGGAGGTCGTCGCCGTCGACGGACCGCACGTGCGGTGCCTCGTCATCGAGGGCGGCCTGGTCTCCGACCACAAGGGCCTCAACCTCCCCGGCGTCGCCGTCTCCGTCCCCGCACTCAGCGACAAGGACGTCGCCGACCTGCGGTGGGCGCTGCGGACCGGGGCCGACCTCGTCGCGCTCTCGTTCGTCCGCAGCGGGCGGGACGTCGAGGACGTCCACCGGATCATGGCGGAGGAGGGGCGCCGCGTCCCGGTCATCGCCAAGATCGAGAAGCCGCAGGCGGTGGAGAACCTGGAATCCGTCGTCGACGCCTTCGACGGCATCATGGTGGCCCGCGGCGACCTGGGCGTGGAGATGCCCCTCGAACAGGTCCCGCTGGTCCAGAAGCGCGCCATCAAGCTCGCCCGTCGCAACGCCAAGCCGGTCATCGTCGCGACCCAGATGCTCGACTCGATGATCAACACCTCCCGGCCGACCCGAGCGGAGGCCTCCGACGTCGCCAACGCCGTCCTGGACGGCACGGACGCGGTGATGCTCTCCGGGGAGACCTCGGTCGGCAAGTACCCGGTCGAGACCGTCAAGACCATGGCCCGGATCGTCGAGGCCGCCGAGAACGACATCCTGGCGGCCGGACTGCCGCCCCTGACCACCGGCAGCAAGCCGCGGACCCAGGGCGGCGCCGTCGCCCGTGCGGCCGCCGAGATCGGCGACTTCCTGCACGCCAAGTACCTGATCGCCTTCACCCAGTCCGGGGACACCGCCCGCCGGCTCACCCGCTACCGCTCGCCGATCCCGGTGCTCGCCTTCACCTACGAACCGGCCGTCCGCAGCCAACTCGCCCTCACCTGGGGCGTGGAGACCTTCCTCGGCCCGTTCGCCCCGACGACGGACCAGATGGTCGAACAGGTCGACGCGGCCTTGTTGTCCCTCGGTCGCTGCCAGAAGGGCGACATCGTCGTCATCACGGCGGGCTCCCCGCCCGGCCTGGCCGGCTCCACCAACCTCGTCCGCGTCCACCACGTGGGGACCCTGGACGCCTGAGCTCCCATCGGCGGCGCGGTCCCTCAGGGCGCCGCGCCGCCGTCAGTACTTGGGGCCGATGTGGGCGTCCATGAGGGCGACGGAGTCCTTGCGGGCGATGGAGATGTTGACCTGACCGGTGGGGCGGGGGATCGAGGCCTTCCACTGGACGCCGACGGCGTCGAGGGTGGCGGTGAAGAGGCCGGTGATGTCGGTCGAGGTGTTGGTGAAGAAGTATCGGGGGTACTCGTAGCGGCGGACAACGCCGTCGACCGTCTTGGTCGCCCAGTTGGTGATGCGGCAGCCGTCGGAGTGGATGAGCCCGCGCAGGAACTCCCAGGGGTGGGCGTCGACGATCTCCTGCTGCCAGGGCTCCAGGGCTATGGTGCGTTCGTGCTTCTTGCCGGGACCATGTTGGGGGAAGTAGCAGGCCAGGTGCTTTGAGTACACCTTGACGTTGTGACAACCGGGCCGCCGCACGCGACACGGGGTGAGAGTGGGCAGCACCTGCCGGATGGCCGCTTCGACGGCGTCCATGATCCCGGGCCACTTGTCGTCACAGGCTATGGACAGGCTGGAGACTCGGTGTTGCTTCGGGTGACTGATGTGACCGTCGCCCAGGTAGAGCCCGAGTAGGTACGAGTACGCGGGGCGGTCCAGGTCGTCGCCGTAGCAGCGCACGCAGGGGGAGCGCTTTCGGCCGGGGAGTTCGCCGCGCTTGGCTAGATCCTGGTGCTTCCACCAGGAGACCGTGCCAACGGGAAGGCCGAGTCGACGGGCTGTTTCAGCGGTTCCGGTGCCACGCCGCAGGAGATGGACAGCTTGTTCGCGAACAGAGAACTCGTGCATGGTGCCGAGCGTGTGCGAATGCTCACGGGTGGTCTGGCGAATGGTCGAAACTTCACTCGAACCGGTGAAGGTCGCCAACCGATGTCCGGCTATTGGATCCCTTCGATTCGAAGGAAAAGTGCCCCGAGTGGGATTCGAACCCACACTGTATGGTGTTTGAGACCATTGCCTACTGCCAATTGGGCTATCGGGGCCTACGAATCGAAGCCCGAAGGCTCGACCAGGTGACTCAAACATACCGTGTCTGGGTACCCTCGTGCATGCAGTACCCCGCCGGAACTAGGAGCCCCGTGAGCACCGCCGACGAGCAGGCGCAGCCGCTTGAGACCGATACGCCCCAGATCACCCGGATCGTGATCGCCGAGGACGAGGCGCTGATCCGCCTCGATCTGAAGGAGATGCTGGAGGAGGAGGGGTACACCGTCGTCGGTGAGGCCGGGGACGGGGAGACGGCGGTGCGGCTGGTGGAGGAGCTGAAGCCGGATCTGGCGATCTTCGACGTGAAGATGCCGGTGCTGGACGGGCTCTCGGCCGCCGAGCAGATCCATGAGAAGCACCTGGCCCCCGTGCTGATGCTGACGGCCTTCTCGCAGCGGGAGCTGGTGGACCGGGCGCGCGACGCCGGGGCGATGGCGTACATCGTCAAGCCGTTCTCGAAGTCGGACCTGGTGCCGGCGATCGAGATGGCGGTCTGCCGGTACGCCGAGATGCGGGCGCTGGAGAAGGAGATCGGGGACCTCAGCCAGCGGCTGGAGACCCGGAAGCTGGTGGACCGGGCGAAGGGCGTGCTGCAGACCAAGTTCGGGCTGAACGAGCCGGCCGCCTTCCGGTGGATCCAGAAGACCTCGATGGACCGTCGGATGACGATGGCGGCGGTGGCCGAGGCGGTCATCGAGGAGGGCGAGGCCCAGGACCGCAAGAAGGCGGAAGAGGGAAAGTCCGAGTAAGGCGTGCGCGAAGGGCCCGGCAGAACGTTTCTGCCGGGCCCTTTCGCATGGTGTGGCTCAGTCCTCGCCGAGGTAGGCCTTGCGGACGGACTCGTCGTGCAGGAGGTCGGCTCCCGTCCCCGAGAGGACGATGCGGCCGGTCTCCATGACGTACCCCCGGTCGGACAGGGAGAGCGCCGCCTGGGCGTTCTGCTCGACCAGCAGGATGGTCGTGCCGGAGGACTTCAGCTCCACGATGGTGGACATGATCTTCTGCATCATCAGCGGGGAGAGCCCCATCGAGGGCTCGTCCAGCATGAGCAGCTTGGGCTGGGACATCAGCGCCCGTCCCATCGCGAGCATCTGCTGCTCGCCGCCGGAGAGCGTGCCGGCGGCCTGGCGGCGGCGTTCGCCGAGGATCGGGAACAGGCCGTAGGCCCGTTCGACGTCGGCGGTGATGCCGGCGGCGTCGGTGCGCAGGAAGGCGCCGAGGAGGAGGTTCTCCTCGATGGTCATCCGGGGGAAGATGTGCCGGCCTTCGGGGGAGTGGGCGAGGCCGAGGGCGACGATCTTGTGGGCGGGGACGGTCGAGAGGTCCCGGCCGTCGAAGGTGATCCGTCCGGCGGTGGGCTTGAGCAGGCCGGACAGGGTGCGCAGGGTGGTGGTCTTGCCGGCGCCGTTGGTGCCGATGAGGGTGGTGACCTCGCCCTGTTCGACGGTGAAGCTGATGCCCTTGACGGCTTCGATCTTGCCGTAGGCGACGCGGAGGTCCTCGACCTCGAGGAGTGCGGTCACTGGTCGGTCTCCGTAACGTTCTCCGGAACGCTCTCCGGAACAGCCGGGGTGGTGCCTTCGAGCGGTGCGCCCAGGTAGGCGGTGATGACGCGTTCGTCGTTCTGGACGGTCTCGCGGTCGCCCTCGACGATCTTCTGGCCCTGGACGAGCACCGCGGTGCGGTCGCAGAGGTTGAAGATGAAGCGCATGTCGTGCTCGATGACGAGGATGGAGACGCCCTTGTCGCGGATCGCGAAGACGAGTTCCTCGGCGGCCCGGGTCTCCTGGGGGTTCATGCCGGCGGTGGGTTCGTCGAGCAGCAGGAGGCCGGGTTCGGAGGCGAGGGCGCGGGCGATCTCCAGCTTGCGCTGCTCGCCGTAGGGGAGGTTGCGGGCGAGGTGGTCGGCCTTCTCGGCGAGGCCGGTGAACTGCAGGAGTTCCATGGCCTTCTCGCGGCTCTCGGCTTCGGCGCGGTGGTAGCCGGGGCCGCGCAGGATGGCGGAGAAGATGCCTTCCCTGGTGCGGGTGTGCCGGCCGACCAGGACGTTCTCCAGGACGGTCATGTTGGCGAACAGCCGGATGTTCTGGAAGGTGCGGGCGATGCCGGCCTGGGTGACCAGGTGGGGCTTGGGCGGCAGCAGGGTGTCGCGGTAGCGGACGGCGCCCTCGGTGGGGACGTACAGGCCGGTGAGGCAGTTGAAGAAGGTGGTCTTGCCGGCGCCGTTGGGGCCGATGAGACCGATGATCTCGCCTTCGCCGACGGTGAGGGAGACGTCGTTGACGGCGGTGAGGCCGCCGAAGCGCATGGTGACGCCGGTGACTTCGAGCAGGGGTGCGGCGGTGGTGGTCATCGGGTCGGTCACGCCCCTGCCTTGGTGAGTGCGGTCGGCTCGCCGGTGGCCTGGGCCGGGAGGGCGGCCTCGTGGAACTCCAGCTGCCGGCGCCGGTTGGGGATGAGGCCCTCGGGGCGCACCCGCATCAGGACGATGAGGGCGGCGCCGAAGGCGAGGAGCTGGTAGTCGGCGAGGAATTCGAGCTTCTTCGGGATGAGGAAGAGCAGGGTGGCGCCGGCCAGCGGGCCGCTGATGGTGCCCATGCCGCCGAGGATGACCGCGGCGAGCAGGAAGGCGGAGTTCGGCGGGAGGGCTTCGGCGAAGGTGTACTGGTCGGGGGTGACGGTGTAGCTGACGTGGGCCTGGACGGTGCCGGCCAGGCCGGCCAGCAGGGCGCCGAGGGCGAAGGCGAGCAGCTTGAGCCGGAAGCCGTTGATGCCCATGGCCTCGGCGGCGGTCTCGTCCTCGCGGATGGCGACCCAGGCGCGGCCGATGCGGGAGTTGCCGACCCGGGCGAAGACCAGCACGACCAGGGCGGTGACGAGGAGCATCAGCAGGTAGTAGTTGGAGAAGCGGCCGAGCTCGACGCCGAGGACGGTGTGCGGCTTGCCGAGGTCGAAGCCGAGGATCTTCAGGTCGGGGATGCGCGGGATGCCGTTGGAGCCGTTGGTGACCTTGGGGCCGGTGGTGCCGTTGAGGTTGAGCATGGTGATGCGGAAGATCTCGCCGAACCCGAGGGTGACGATGGCGAGGTAGTCGCCGCGCAGCCGCAGGGTGGGGGCGCCGATCAGGACGCCGAAGACCATCGAGACGACGGCGCCGGTGAGCATCGCGGCCCAGAACGGGAACTGGACGTGGATGGGGGAGGCGGGGGAGCCGGAGACCAGGGCGGCGGCGTAGGCGCCGACGCCGAGGAAGGCGACGTACCCGAGGTCGAGCAGGCCGGCCAGGCCGACGACGATGTTGAGGCCGAGGGCGACGGTGGCGAAGATCAGGATGTTGGTGGCGACGGAGGTGTACTGGTCGCTGGTCTGGGTGAACGGGAAGCTGGCGGCGGCGGCGAACGCGGCGCCGGTGGTGACCGGGCGGTGCTTGACGGTCAGCGCGCGCAGCCGGGCGAGCAGGCCGGCCTTGGCCAGGGCGGGGACGGCCAGGGCGACGAGCAGCAGGTAGCCGGTGAAGAGCTCGCCGTACTCGGTGTCGATGCCGAAGGTGATGGCGAACAGTCCGAGCCCGAAGGCGAGGACGATGAGCAGGACCTCGGCCCAGGAGGGGAGCGCGCGCGGCGGGGGCAGCGGTCGGTCGATGCGGCCGAGCCGCAGCGCGCTGTTGGCGAGGTGGCCGAGCTGGAGCAGCAGGACGGCGCCGGCCGCGATGGCGAGCCCGCCGGCGAGGGCGGTCAGGACGGGGGCCACCGGCTTGTCGGTGGGGACGGCGTGGGCGCCGAACCAGGCGGCGGGGGCGACCGGGACGAGCACGAAGAGGCGCTTGTCGAGGATCCGCAGCGGGACGGCGGTGCGCCGGTCGAGCGGCAGGCCGAGGGCGCCGAGGACGGCGATGAGGCCGCCGGCGGTGAGCACCCAGCCGCCGGGTTCGAGGTTGGCGAGACCGCCGAGTTCGACGGAGACGGCGGCGACGGAGTAGACGGCGACGGCGAGGGCGCCGGTGGCGGCGAGCAGGACGGCGTTGTTGCTGCGGGTGGGGGCGGCCCAGCGCAGTCCGGGGACGCCCTGGGCGGCGAGCAGCAGGACGAGGGTGAGCAGTCCGGCGGCGAGGGCGAGCCACTGGAGGCCGGCCGGGGAGCCGTAGTAGGTGAGGTCGCCGGGGAAGTCGGAGGTCCAGGTCCAGGACATGGCGGCGGAGGCGGCGGTGGCGAGGGCGCCGAGTGCGGTGACGGCCGCGGCGGCGCGGGCCGGCAGCGGGATGACCGGGGTGGTTTCGGTGTGGGTGGTGGTCATGGTGGTCACGCCCTGTCCGCGACGCGCTCGCCGAGCAGGCCCTGGGGCCGGATCAGCAGTACGAGGATGAGGAGAACGAACGCCCAGACGTCCTTCCAGGCGCCGCCTCCGAAGAGGTGCATGCCGGGCAGGTGCTGGATGTAGCCGGTGGCGAGGGCTTCGGCGAGGCCGAGGGCGAGGCCGCCGAGCATGGCGCCGTAGATGTTGCCGATGCCGCCGAGGACGGCGGCGGTGAAGGCCTTGAGGCCGAGGATGAAGCCCATCCGGAAGTCGACCTGGCCGCTGCGCAGCCCGTACGCGACGGCGGCGACGGCGGCGAACGCGGCGCCGATGGCGAAGGCCATGACGATGATGCGGTCGGTGTCGATGCCCATCAGCTTGGCGGTGTCGGGGTCCTGGCTGGTGGCCTGCATGGCGCGTCCGGAGCGGGTGCGGGTGACGAACCAGCCGAGGGCGAGCATGCACAGCGGGGCGGCGATGATCAGGAAGAGGTCGCTGCGCTGGATGGTGACGGAGCCGAGGCTGAACGGGTCGCCGGGGAGCTTGGGGAAGACGCGGGCCTTCTTGGCGTCGGGGTAGAAGGAGAAGACGAGCTGCTGGAGGAAGATGGACAGCCCGATGGCGGTGATGAGCGGGGCGAGCCGGGGGGCGTTGCGCAGGGGGCGGTAGGCGAAGCGCTCGGCGGCGACGGCGGTGAGGGTGGAGACCAGGATGCCGGCGATCAGCATGAGCGGTAGGGCCAGCCACAGGGTGGTGCCGCCGGGGAGGGCGAGGTAGGCGGTCAGGGCGCCGAAGCCGCCGACCATGACGATCTCGCCGTGGGCGAAGTTGATGAGCTGGACGATGCCGTAGACCATCGTGTAGCCGATCGCGACGAGCCCGTAGAGGGCGCCGAGGATCAGGCCGTTGGCCAGCTGCTGCGGTAGGTCGTGCACCGCTGGGCCTCCGTAGTGCGTTCGGGGGTGTCCGCGTGGGTGGTGGATGTGGGTGCGCGCGGGGGCACTCGTGGCGCCCCCGCGCGCTGTGGTGGTGAAGTGGCGCCGGTGGTGCTGGTGGTGACGTCGTGTCAGGCGGATGCGTTCCGTGACGGCATGTCAGCCCTTGAAGGTGCCGGACTTCTCCACGGCCCACTTGCCGTCCTTGACGGTGTAGACGGTGAGCTGCTTGTTGGTGGTGTCGCCGAACTCGTCGAAGGAGACCTTGCCGGTCACGCCGTCGAAGGTGACCTTCTGGACGGCGTCGCGGACGGCCTTGCGGTCGGGGACCTTGCCGTTGTTGTCCTTCACGGCCTGCTTGACGCCCTGGATGATGGCCCAGGCGCTGTCGTAGGAGTAGCCGCCGTAGGTCTCGTAGGCGTCCTTGTAGCCGCCGGCCTTGTAGTCGGCGATGAACTTCTTGGCGGTGTCGAGGGATTCGACGGGCAGGCCGACGGCGGTGGCGTAGTCGCCCTGGCTCTTGGGGTTGAGCTTGATGAAGTCGCCGCTCTGGATGCCGTCTCCGCCCATCAGGGGGATGTTGACGCCGGCCTCCTTGAGCTGGAGGGAGAGCGGGCCGGCGGCGGGGTACTCGCCGCCGTAGTAGACGGCTTCGGCGCCGGAGCTCTTGACCTTGGTGACGATGGCGGCGAAGTCGCGGTCGTCGGGGTTGACGTGCTCCTCGCCGACCAGGGTGCCGCCGAGCTTGGTGAACTCGCCCTTGAAGGTGCCGGCCAGGCCCGCGCCGTAGGTCTTCTGGTCGTCGATGAGGAAGACCTTGGTCTTCTTGGCGTCGGTGTAGAGGAACTGGGCGGCGAACGGGCCCTGGACGGCGTCGGTGGTGGCGGTGCGGAAGTAGGACTGGAAGGGGCGCTTCTTCTCGCCGCTGGCCCACTTCTCGCCCTGGCTGAGGGCGACGCCGGTGTTGGCGGGGGAGACCTCGACCAGGCCGGCGTCGTCGAAGATCTGCTGCATCGACTGCGCCACGCTGGAGTTGAGCGGGCCGACGACGCCGAGGACCTTGCTGTCGCCGACCAGCTGGGTGGCGTTCTGCTGGCCGGGGGCGGGCTTGCCGGTGTCGTCCAGGGCCTTGATCTCGAACTTGACGCCGGGGACCTCGTTGCTCTCGTTGGCCTTCTTGATCGCGAGGTCGACGGAGTTGCGGATGCCGAGGCCGAGGGCGGAGAGGTCGCCGGTGAGGGGGGCGTCGACGCCGATGACGACCGTGGTGGAGCCGGAGTTGGCGCTGCCGCCGTCGCCGCCCTTCTTCTCTCCGCGGGAGCCGCAGGCGGTGAGGCTGAGGGCGCCGATCACGGCAATGCTCACGACAACTGCTGAACGATGACGCACGAGGGTCCCCTTCGGTTCGGGAGGCGCCCGCGCCGGAATGGCGGGAGCCGGAGTGCGCGGAGGGCCTGGCCCAATCGAATGGCGCGGTGACTGGCCGTGACTCTAGATGCCGTTGGGCGGCTCGGGCAGTGCTGGGAGCAGGCTGTGATTCTCTTGTTATGAGCACACGGAGCATTTGTCTCACCATGTGGTCGTTCCGGCTCGATCGATCCCGCGATGGTGGGCGTTTACCCGCTGGTAGGGCGATGTAAGGGCCAGAAATGGGGGTTGCAGCTGGCAGCGTCGATTATCGGACGCTTGTGTCCGATGCTCTGCTTTCGACCTTGAGCGTCCGTATTTCGGACAGAGAGGGCGCGGCCGGATGGTCCCGTGGCGCTCGGGGGTCGCGGAACCGGCAATTGATCGGATTTCCTACTTGTTACGCAGCGTTACAGGGGTGGGATTCACGCCTGCCGGGCACGGGATTCGTGCCGACCGGGCGCGGGATGCGCGCCGGCCGCGCCCGGGCATGTCGACGCCCCCTTGTCCAGACCAACGCCTGCCCAAGGTGGCGGAAGGTCAAACAAGGGGGCGGAAAAGGGACTTGATGTCGTCCGGAGTGAACTCGTGGCCGCGGTGCGGACGTTGTCGGACGGGAGGCCGCGGCCGAGCTGCCGTCAGAGGTCGCGCAGCATGCAGGTCAGCCGGCAGCTGGTGATCCGCCGACCGGTGTCGTCGGTGATCGCGATCTCGTAGGTGGCGGCGGTGCGGCCCTTGAACACCGCCGTCGCCACCCCGGTCACCAGTCCGGAGGTGGCCGAGCGGTGGTGGGTGGCGTTGAGGTCCACGCCGACCGCGTACCGGCCGGGACCGGCGTGCAGCATCGCCCCGATCGATCCCAGCGTCTCCGCCAGCGCCGCCGACGCGCCGCCGTGCAGCAGCCCGTACGGCTGCTGGTTGCCCTCCACCGGCATGGTGCCGACCACGCGGTCGCCGGAGGCCTCGACGATCCGGATGCCGAGCTTCTCGCCGAGGTGGCCGCCGGAGAAGGTCTCCGGGCTCACGCCGAGCTTGGCGAAGTGGTCCAGGACGTCCTGCGGGACCTTCAGGACGTGCTCGGCGTCGGGGGCGGGGCCGGTGGCGGTGGCCGTGTCGGGGGCGGTGCCGGGGGCCGCGTCGGTCATGGGGAGGAACTCCTGCCGCTGGGAGGTGCTGGGGACGTGTTGGCGGGTGTGTCGGGACGTGCCGCCTGAGATCGTACGACCGTCCTACTCGGAGGTAGCGGCTGCGGCCGGACCGGCGCGGCGTCCTTTTTGTCGGTGCCGGGCCATAGGATCGGTGGCCGGTAGTGGAATCGGCAGGAACGGACGTTGACGTGGCTACGCAGAGTACGGACAAGAGCGCGACGGGTGGCGGCGGGGCCGGCCCGCGGCCCCGGCTGATGCTGCTCGACGGGCACTCGATGGCCTACCGGGCCTTCTACGCCCTGCCCGTGGAGAACTTCAACACCTCCACCGGCCAGCCCACCAACGCCGTCTACGGCTTCGCCTCGATGCTCGCCAACACCGTCCGGGACGAGCAGCCCACCCACCTCGCCGTCGCCTTCGACGTCTCCCGGCAGACCTTCCGCTCCGTCGAGTTCCCCGACTACAAGGCCAACCGCGCCAAGACGCCGGACGAGTTCCGCAGTCAGGTCGGCCTGATCGGCGAACTGCTCGACGCCATGCACATCCCCCGGCTGACGGTCGAGGGCTTCGAGGCCGACGACATCATCGCCACCCTGGCCACCGCCGCCGAGGCGGCCGGCTACGACGTCGACATCGTCACCGGCGACCGCGACTCGCTCCAGCTGGTCACCGACCACGTCACCGTCCTCTACCCGACCAAGGGCGTCTCCGAGCTCACCCGCTTCACCCCGGAGAAGGTCACCGAGAAGTACGGCGTCACCCCGCGCCAGTACCCGGACCTCGCCGCGCTGCGCGGCGACCCGTCCGACAACCTGCCCGGCATCCCGGGCGTCGGCGAGAAGACCGCCGCCAAGTGGGTCAACCAGTTCGGCTCCTTCGACGAACTCGTCGCCCGCGCCGACGAGGTCAAGGGCAAGATCGGCGAGAAGCTGCGCGACCACCTCGACTCGGTCAAGCGCAACCGGGTGCTCACCGAACTGGTCCGCGACGTCGAACTCCCGCTCGGCGTCGCCGACCTGGACCGCAAGCCGTTCGACAAGGACGCCGTCGGCACCCTGATGGAGTCCCTGGAGTTCCGCAACGCCAACTTCCGCGACCGCGTCTTCGGCCTCGACCCGTCCGCCGGCGAGGACTCGGGGGAGGTGGAGCTCGCCCCCGGCGTCGAGGTGGACGGCGAACTCCTCATCGACCCCGGCACCCTGGCCGGCTGGCTCGCCGAGCACGCCCGCGACGGCAAGACCACCGTCGCGCTCGCCGCCGTCTACCAGTGGGCGCTCGGCTCCGGCGAGGTCACCGAAGTGGCGCTGGCCGCCGGGGAGACGGCCGCCTGGTTCGACCCGGCGCTGCTCGCCGAGGAGGACGAACGGGCCTTCGCCGCCTGGCTCGCCGACCCCGCCGCCCCCAAGGCCCTGCACATCGCCAAGCAGGTCATGCGCGCCTTCGCCGAGCGCGGCTGGACGATCGAGGGCGTGGTCGCCGACACCGCGCTCGCCGCCTACCTGGAGAAGCCCGGCCGCCGCACCTTCACCCTGGAGGTGCTCGCCGAGGAGTACCTGGCCCGCTCGCTCACTCCGGCCCCCGCCACCGAGAGCGGCCAACTCGCCTTCGACGCACCGGAGGAGGACCCGACGGCGCACGCCCAGTCGCTGATGCTCCAGGCCCGCGCCGTGCTCGACCTCGCCGCGCTCTTCGACACCCGCCTCGCCGAGGTCGGCGCCGCCGGGCTGATGCACGACATGGAACTGCCCATCGCCGCCCTGCTGGCCCGGATGGAGCGCTACGGCATCGCCGCCGACCGCGAGTGGCTCACCGGCCTGGAAGCCCAGTTCGCCGCCGAGATCCAGCGCGTCGTGGAGGAGGCGCACGCCGCCGCCGGGCACGAGTTCAACCTCGGCTCGCCCAAGCAGCTCCAGGAGATCCTCTTCGGCGAGCTCGCGCTCCCCAAGACCAAGAAGATCAAGACCGGCTACACCACCGACGCCGACGCGCTCACCTGGCTGGCCACCCAGACCGACAACGAACTGCCGGTCATCCTGCTGCGCCACCGCGACCAGGCCAAGCTGCGCACCACCGTCGAGGGCCTGCTCAAGACCGTCTCGCCCAAGAGCCGGATCCACACCACCTTCAACCAGATGGTCGCCGCCACCGGCCGGCTCTCCTCGCAGGACCCGAACCTGCAGAACATCCCGGTCCGCACCGAGGAGGGCCGGGCCATCCGCCGCGCCTTCATCGTCGGCGAGGGCTACGAGTCGCTGCTCACCGCCGACTACTCGCAGATCGAACTGCGGATCATGGCGCACCTGTCCGAGGACGAGGCACTGATCGAGGCCTTCGCCTCCGGCGAGGACCTGCACAACACCGTCGCCTCCCAGGTCTTCGAGGTGCCGCGCGCCGCGGTGGACGCCGAGATGCGCCGCAAGATCAAGGCGATGTCCTACGGCCTGGCGTACGGGCTGTCCGCGTACGGGCTCTCCCAGCAGCTCGGCATCAAGCCGGCCGAGGCCCAGGGCCTGATGGACACCTACTTCGAGCGCTTCGGCGGCGTGCGGGACTACCTGCGCAGGGTCGTCGACGAGGCCCGGGCGACGGGCTACACCGAGACCCTCCTCGGCCGCCGCCGCTACCTGCCGGACCTCAACAGCGACAACCGCCAGCGCCGCGAGATGGCCGAGCGGATGGCCCTCAACGCCCCGATCCAGGGCTCGGCCGCCGACATCGTCAAGATCGCCATGCTCCGGGTGGACGAGGCGCTGCGCACGGCCGGACTCACCTCCCGGATGCTGCTCCAGGTGCACGACGAAATCGTGCTGGAGCTGGCCCCGGGCGAGCGCGAGCAGGTCGAGGCCATCGTCCGCGAGCAGATGGCGGGCGCCTACCCGCTGCGCGCCCCGCTGGACGTCTCCGTCGGCGTCGGCCCCAACTGGGAGGCCGCCGCGCACTGACGGCCCCCTCACCGAACGGGCCCGGGCACGCGAGTGTCCGGGCCCGCCGCCGTTCGGGCCTGCCGCCGTTCGGGCCGGAGGCGGCCCGGTCGGCTCGCAGGTCATCGGCCCGTGCGGTGGGTCAATTCCGTACTACCGTAGGCGCAATGACAACAGGATCCACTTCGACCGACCAGCCCGTGTCCCTGGCCGAGGCACCGGTGTGCCAGGCCCGGAACTCCGCCGCCTTCTGGATCGCCACCGGCCGGAGCCGGGGGCACGAGGTGATCCGGCGCCGCGGCTTCGTCGCGGTCGACGGCGACGAGCGGGCGGGCCAGCGGATCCTGATCCAGGAACCCGACCTCGACCCGGGCGACGTGGCCGAGTTGAGCGAGCTGGTCCGGCGGGCCGCGGGCCCGGTGAACGTCGAGGACCCGTTCGACTCGACCGACCTGAGCCACCTGGGCATGCGCAGCTGGCAGATGCCGATCATGCTGCGCCTGCCCGGGCCGGTCGCCGAACCGGCGCTGGACGTGAACCGGGTGCGGCGGCCCGAGGACCTCCACACGGCCGAGCGGGTCGTGATCGAGGGCTTCGAGTTGGACGGATTCGAGCCCCACCGCCCCGGCGAACTCTTCCCGATGGCGCTGATCGAACAGCCGGGTGTGGACGTGTTCATCGCGTCGGTCGACGGCGTGGTCGCAGGGGCCTGCGTCAGTGTGGTGGCCGACGGCGTCGGCAGCCACTACTGGGTCAGCACCTCGTCGGCGTTCCGGTCGCGCGGTGTGGGTCGGGCCGTCATGCTCGGCGCCCTCGCCCACCTGGTGGACCTGCCGGTCACGCTCACCGCCTCGAAGCTGGGCCGGCCGCTGTACGAGTCGCTGGGCTACACGGTCGCGACGCCCTCGACCTGGTGGGCCTCGCCTGCTCCGGCCGCTTCGCGCTGAAATCCGCCGGCCCGCACCGTCGTGGTGGGGCAGGCCGGTGCTCGCGCCGCGCGGGGAGTCGGGGGGGGCGCCGGCCACCGCCCCCCCCGGGGCCCGGGCCCGGGCGGCGGACGCCACCGGGGGTGTTACCCGGGGGGGCCCCACCCGGGGGTTATTTTTCAGCCACGCCCTGGGTCGGATCGGCCGGTCAGGCCTTCGGGACGCGCACGATCAGCGCG
>NZ_JBEXWT010000061.1:0-25881 GCF_040629945.1 Kitasatospora sp. NPDC005856
AGGGCACTCGAAGCGCTCTAATCGAGCGCATCGAGGAGCTCGCAAACGAAACCCTCGAATACAGCAAGTATGGCCTTCTTCCAGAGCTCAATCGAGAGATGTTCGTAGAAGCCATCAAAGCCATCCCCTCAACCAAGATCAGTGTTGTTGAAGACGTCCTGACGCCCTTTATTGATGCGCAAAAGGCGAGACTAGAGGCTCTTGCCAACACCCTTAGCCTTGTCCGCACCTTTACTGGCGAAATGAATCGATTCTTTCACACCAGCGGCAAGCAGGTTACCTACGGGAGGGCCGAGGGTATCGAGGTCCACACGCAGCCAGGGGCCCACACTCCGCCGCCCGCCCCTCTTGGACGCCGCCGCAGGAGAGATTCCAAGCCTTCTTTGCTCTCTCCAGAGCAGCTCTCCTCTGGAGAGAGGCAGATTCTCTTGCTACTCCTCAATACGGTCCTCGCTCGCGAGAATACGCGAGTCTTCCTAATTGACGAGCCGGAGCTCAGTCTTAACGTAAAGTGGCAACGTCAACTCATGGACGCACTTCTGGCATGCACTGAAGGAAGTGCCGTGCAATTCATCGTTGCAACCCATTCCATCGAAGTCCTAACCGGGCATCGCCCTTCGATTACCAGGATGATCCCTCGGGGTGGCGAGACCGAATCCCTGTTGATTCAGGGGGGCGAAACCGACGAGAGTGACTCTTTGCCGATGCAGGGGGAGGAGTAGTGGGTCCTGATCCGGGGGAACTCCGGACACCGAATGAGATGGCTATGCTCTACGAAGTCGAGGAAGAGATCCGCGACATTATCGTAGAGGGGCGAACCGACAAGCGTTTCTTCGACTGGTTTACATCGGAGGAGAAAACGGATGGCCTTGTGAGATCCTATGCCGTCTCCGATCGGGTCTACATTACAGATGCAGAATTGATGAGCAAAGGCCTGCTCACGGGCGAGCGGAGCCGAGTCCTCTATCTGTCGGAATTTCTTGCCGCCGAACGGGTTAACTCCAGATCAGTCAACCTTGTAATTGACTCCGATTTGCACAGCATCGGGCTTGACGCCTGCCCGAATTATGATCACCTACTGCGTACAGACTTCTCATCAATTGAGGTCTACGCCTTGAGCGAGCAGACCGTCAACAAGCTGTTGCGCATAGGTCTCGGCGCACCCGAGGAAGTCACTGCAGCGCACTTGATTGAGTCAATTCAGCCTCCGCTGGTTGCGCTGTTCATAGTTCGCGCATGCTTGCGTGAGTCAAAAACCGGAGCACCCATACCGGGCAAGGCGGCCGAAAAAATTTACGCCGGCCGAGGAAACATTGCCGCCGCAGTCGAGGAAATCTTCAGGCTTGCACTTGACAAGGTCCCGAAGACGCAACGAGAGGCGATCACCAAGGAATCGCTGATGCGCGAATTTCGAAGCCTTGAGCAGATGACCGCCGGAGATGCGCGCAATTTTATTAATGGCCACGATATTAGCGAGCTGATTGTTCAATATATGAAGCACCGTTGCAAATCTGTCTTTAATGGGGAGTCCAGGAGATCCTTTCAAGCTCCACCCGTCATGGAGGTTTTGATGATGGGGCATGTCGATCGCGCTAGCCTGAAGGATTATCCCCTCTTTGCGACTCTCTGCCGCTGGCTGGCCAACGAAGAATCTCCCGCAGAAGACTGACTTACCGATCTGAGAATTTCTTTCTTTAGGAGGGCCTCTTATAGATTGCCGCCGCGACCGGCGTCGAGGCCATTGTCTGATTGGGTCAAAATGGTGCCCCGGGTTCGATTTCCGATGCGAACAGGACTGCGGCCGCCTTGAGAATTCCGTTAATTCGGCGAAGGTTTGCATTCTCCTCTTCGAGCCGTCGAATCCGGTCATCATTCAGAATTGTGGTGGGCTGCCTATCGGCTTCAGTTTCGGCCTTGTTGACCCAGTGCCTCAAGACCTCGGGGTGAATTCCCAAGATCTCCCCCACTTCCCTCATAATGCTCGATCGACCGGGCCCATTACGTCGCCGCTCTAGGACCATCTGGACCCCGCGCTCGATCAGGTCTGGCGGGTACTTCCGGCGGGCGGGCATGCGGGCTCCTTCTCGAAGGTGGCCTCCACCGCGGTCATCCTACGGTGCCGTGTGCTCGATGCAGCGATTAGCGCCGATTATGCACAGCTGTTCATGGCAGTCAAATGGCCTCCGATGTTCGAGTCGAGCCGTGTCGCCATCAGCCGCTCCGGACCCCCAGCTCCACAGGTTCGGCATGCACCTGCGCCGTCTTCGTGAGGCTCGCGGGCTCACTCTCGAAGAACTGGCCAGTAGAAGCGGCCTCAGCTTCCGCGGTGTTGTGTACATCGAGCACGGGCGGCGGAATCCAAGCTTGGTGACATTGCTCAACCTTGCGCGCGGCCTCCAAGCCGAACCATCGTCTCTGCTCGTCATTTTTGACGAGGATAGTTAATTCGGCGGAACCTCGGCGTCGAGCTACTCAGAACCGCAGCCAATGAGATCAAGCTTTGAGTTCAAAGCGTTGGTCTCACTCGCGCACCACGCATCGCCAAGCTCCGACCGCGCTGGTGCTCGATCGCCCGCATCTGGCACAAGGGGGGCCGCCACACCTCTATGGCCTTCAGTGCGCTCTCGCTGGCTGGGCTACGTGAATGCCGACGAGCTGGGATATCCCCCACCTCTCCCACCAGCGGAACAGCGACTAGGGATTACGTGCCGTGCGCCTGGCTTCCGCTCAAGATGGTGCCAGATGCTCCGTCAGCTGTCGCCGTCCCGGTCGCTTCGGTCGCTGTTACCAGTGTGGATCAGTCCCGGGGCCTCGGCAGCAACTCGGTGACGTTGCCGGCGTGATGGTGCTCGGCCCGTAGGAGCTGGTTGTCGTGGTGCAGACCCGCGATCACCGTGGCGGCCGCCGTGAGCCGGTGGTTCAGCTCGGTGATCTCCCGCTTGGCGTCGGCGAGCTTGCAGCGGAGTTCCTGCAGCTCGGCGTCCCTGCGGGCCTCCCCCGGGGTGACGGCGCCGTGCTCGGCGAGGTGGGCGTCCCACTCGGCCATCACCGCCTTGGCCCGGAACATGGTGGCGGGGCTGACACCGGCCTCCCGGCAAAGGTTGTTCTTGGTCAGTCTGCCGTCCGTGCGTCGCGGCTGGCCCGTGACCAACCGTGCCATGGCCTCCCGCAAGGCCTGCTCGACGCGGGCGGAGACCCCCGCCCCGGCCGTCACCGGCCGGCCTTCCGCAGGATGGCCTGAGCCTCGGCGCGCTGCCGCTCCAAGGCCGCCCGCCGCGCCGGCGGAAGGCCCGGAGCCTCCAACAGGACCGCCAGGCCCCGCTCCTCGCTCTCCCAGATCGGGACGTGCTGGTGGCCGATCATGCTGTTGCCGCACCGGTCCGGGCGGCAGCGGTCCACCAGCGGGCCCGTGTGGCCGGGCGGGACCACCGCCTTCTCCAGGCAGACGGCCCCGGCCGGACTGGCCTCGTCGAACAGGCAGTTGTTCAGGGTGCCGAACCTGATGGAGATCCGGGCCCGCCGTAGCATCCCCTCCTCCACCAGCGCGTCCCCGCCCTGGGCGGCCGCCGTCGCCGCGATGGTGTCGAAGGTGCCCTTGAGCTGTTCGGCGCCGGGGCCGAAGCCGACCGGCTGCCCCTCGCGGTGCAGGGCGAACAGCTCGCGCAGGCCCCGGAAGCGGGCGGCCTCCACCGCCTGGTCCAGGAACCGCGTCCAGTCCGCCGCGGGTACGGCGTATCCCTGGGTGACGCGGTTGGCCAGCGCTCGGGAGGCCGCGTGCTTGAGCTGGATACCGAGCGCGATCTCCGATCCGGGGAACTGGTCGGTGAGCATCGACATCGTGCGGCGGAACATGTGCGGGGAGACCCTGCCGGCGCCGATCTGCGACAGCCCCGTCCACTGCGTGGTCGCGTTGACGTGCTCGATGAACGTCATGATGCGCTCGGCGGCGTTGAACGTCTCGGAGCCGGCGGTGCGGCTGCGGACACCGGTGAACACCCGCTCGTCGTCCGGCGACAGCTCCTCGGCAACGGCGATCGCCCGGGCGACGGGCTCGATGATCCACCAGTGCTTGATCGGGAAATCCTCCTCTCCCTTGTGCTTCGCGGAGGCGATCGCGGGCGCCCCGAAGTACTGGACCACCGATCCCTTGGTGATCTCCTGGATCTCACCGTCGCGCATCATCGACAGCGCGGCGACGAACACGTAGCAGGCAGTCCGCAGAACGCGGATCTCGGAGTAGAGACACCGAGGATCCAGCCCCGGATGCCAGGGACCGGTAGTGCCGTCCGCCCGGACGACCTGCGCGTACTCGTCCAACAGGCCGGCCGGGCGGCACTGGCCCCGCTCGACCGCGGCCATGACTGCGGCCCTCGCCCCCCTGTGCCCGCCCTTGAAGGCGGAAGTCTCCCGCGCATAGCCGAGTTTCAAGGCCAACAGGCTCCAGTGAACGCCGCCGACGTTGCGGACGGCGGGCTCCCGCGCGTGGTGCAGCGGGACCAGGTTCCGGGGGTCGCGCAGCCAGCGCCGGACCGCAGCGGCGAGGAAGTCCACGCGGGAGCGGGCGTTTTCCCGCAGTCGCTCGTAGAGCGCGTCGGCGCCCACGATGTCGGACGCGAAGCGGTCGATGTAGGTCCAGGCCGCGTTGATCAGCGGAAACCATGTTGCGGGCGGGATCGCCGGCGTCGAGATCGCCCGGTTCTCCTTGGTCCAGGTCACCCCGGCGACCGCGCGGGCGGACATGCCAGGCCAGGGATTGGTGGCCAGCCCGCCGCCGGTCAGAAGCGGCCCGCAGCGGTGCAGTTCCTGGACGAGCCTGACGTGGGTCAGCGTGGTGTCCGCCGTCAGGCGCTGGCGCTGGTCGGCAACGAACGCGTGCAAGTGGTGGTCCCTCCAGGCGCCGAGGTCATCGGGCAGGTGGTGTTCCCTGGCCCAGGCGGCCAACAGCCTCATGCTGCCGAGGAGGATCACGACCGTGCGGGGGCTGACAGGCCTGCGCGGGGAGGGGATGCCGGCCGCGACCACGCGCGGGTGGCGCGGGTTGAGGGCGATCATCGCCAGTTCCCGGCCGCGCAGGACCCACTTGCCTTCCAGGGACGTGAAGTTCAGCTTCCATCCGCCGGGCGACAGGTTGGCCGGGCGCCGCAGCACGTCGTTGAACGACCACTCGTCCAGCTCGCCGAAACGCGGGCTGCGGGCGAACGGCAGCAGGACGTGGTCGGACAGCACCGGTTCGTCGGCGTCGAACGCCGAGACGGACCGGACGGGCTGGGCAGGAAGGTTCATGCGTCGAACTCCGCTCGTGCGGCCAGGGGAAGCTGCAGCTTCGCGGCGCCGTCGGCGATGTGCCGGCGGGCCGCGGCGATCTCCTGCTCGGACCTCTCGGCGAGGACGGCCGCCAGGTTGGCGGCGCTCTGCCCCCAGAGGGTTTGGAAGTGCACCGGGTTCAGCCGGTTGCGCAGGGATTCCAAGTGGTCCGAGAACAGCAGGAGTTGTGGCAGGTGGGAGGGCAGGATCCAGGCGTTGCGGCACTCCAGACAGCGCAACGGGGCGACCGAGCAGAGTTCACCCGGGCGGGAGAACGGCGAGTCGAACGGGTCGCGGCAGCTGGTCACCCCCATGTCCAGGGCTCCCGAACGCAGGTCGTCGACCTGCTCGGCCGTGAGCCCGAGGTCCGCCAGGGCAGAGCCAGCCGGCACTTCGGCCAGGTCCTCGCTCGCCGCCATGTCCAGGACGACAGGGCCGACGGTCGCCTTGTCGAACCAGGCTTGTTGGGCCTCGGTGATGACCCGGCCGGACACGACCCTCAGCGTGGTGCCCTGCGCGTAGTGGCCGCGAAATGTGTCCTCGTGGTGGTCGTCGGCGATGTCGGTGATGCGGCCACCGAACGCGATCGCCTTCTCCACCTTCGTTGACTTCCGCAGCCGCCGGATGTCGGTTTGGCCCTCTAGCTGCAGGCCCATACGGTCCAGCCAGCTCTGGAACGACAGGTTCGGGCCGCTGCTGCTGTTGAAGCGGCGCACGCTCACCTCCCAGTCCTTCATCGACATGGACGCCTGGAGGAACACCGGGGCCGGCTGGTCGGGGAATCGCTCGCGAAGCGGCCGGGTGACCTCCATCAGGCGACGCATGATCACCGAGACCTCCAGGCGGGGACGGTCGCCGAACACCTCGGTGTTCTCCTCGCTGCCGGCCGGTGCGATCCGGCTGAACGCCCGGCGGCGGATTCGCTTGGCCCGGTTCTTGGTCAGTGTCAGCCGCACCCCCGCGGGCGTGAACTCCACGTCGTCCTCGTCCAGCCCGGTCAGCTCCTCCGGGGCATGGCCGGTCGCGGCGACCAGCAGCACCCGGTAGGCATGGAGGTCCTGCTGGTTGGGATAGATCAGCCGCAGCAGAGCGAGGATCAGGAGGTAGCGGCGCATGCCGTTCGCCCGCGCCGCGGTCTCCTGGACGACCAGGTCGTCAAGCTCCGTCGGCCAGGGCGCCGACAGGTTCTTCCTGATCTCGCGCGGGGTGACGGCCTGGTTCGCCAGGCCCCAGAGCAGGTTGGGAAGGCTCAGCCAGCCGTGCTCGGCGGGGTGGGCGCCGGTGGCCGCCAGAGCCCGCCCCATGGCGAGCCGCTTGTCGAGCTCTCCGATGGCCCGCCAGGCGGCCTGAACCAGCGCGGCCCTGTCCTTGCGGGAGTACTCGTCCAGCTCCCGTTTGCTGCCCCAGTGCAAGTTGTGCTGCCCGGCCGCCACCCCCCGCAGCCCCGAAGTCATCTCCCTGTCGGGATGCTGGCCGCGCCGGTTGACCAGGGTGCGCAGGCAGGTGGCGAACACCGCGGGCCTGGTGGACCCCTCCTGCCAGTGCCTCGGCAACTGCCCCTCCCAGGCCAGCAACAGCGGCGCCAGGTCCGGCTCGGAAGACGCCATCGAGGCCTCCGCAGCCCCCACCAACAGGCGAGAGTCCACGAAGTGGCAGAACGAGGTCATCGCCTGCCGATAGGTCCTCATCGTCGCCGGCTTGGTCCTGGTCGCCTCGCCGTACTCGACCCACTCGTCAGCCAGTTCCGCCGCCAGCAGGCGGCAGCGGAACCGGCCGGGGTCGAAGACGGTCACCCGCGTGATCCCGGCCGTGTCCGTCCCGACCGACTGCCGGACCCCGATCCGAGCCGGCGGAACCTCCGGCCGCTCGTGCCGGAAGTCCCGGCGCCGGTCACCGCGCCTGGCCATGGGCCACCTCCAGCGGGTGTCCGAGCGCGCGCAGGGCGATGTCGGCGTAGGTCTCGCCGTCGCCGGCGGCCCACTCGGCGAACGCCGCGTCCACGTAGTTCATCGGATCTTCCAGGTAGCGCAGGTACTGGTAGGTGGTGGCGGGGCTGGAGTGTCCGAGCCTTCGGCTGACGATCAGCAGCGGGTTGAACGCGAGGTGATCCGCCAGCCGGGCCGCCCCCGGGCGGGTAACAGCCTCCCGGGCCACCGCCCGCCGCATCAGGTAGTCCAGGAGCCTGAGGGCGAACGTGTGCCTCAGGTCATGGAAGCGCCATCTCTTCACCGGCAGCATCGGCGCCCGCAGGTCATCCCGCAGGGCCGTCATCCGCTCCCAGGCCCTCCGTCGGATGCGGTCCCACGAGGCCGGGGCGAGCATCGTGCTGCCGTGCCCGCAGAACACCGCCAGCGGCTCCAGCCCGGCCGGGCCTTCATGGACCGTCAGCCGCCGCAGCGAAGGCGGCATCGCGGACCAGGTGAACGCGCGCAGGCGCCCTTTCCAGCACCCCTTAAGCCGGCCCCGGTCGTGGTCGATGTCGGTGACGACCAGCAGCTCGCGGCGGTGCCGCTCCAGCGACCTGACCGACCGTTCCACGATCTCCGGTCGTTCCAGCAGCAGGAAGGTGTCCACCGCGGACAGCGCGTCGGGCGGGACGTAGACCTGGCGGAGCTTCTTGTACTTCGCGCAGGCCTGCAGCGTGAACTCCACCGGCTCGCCGGGGCGCCGGTGCCCCACCCCGAGCTCGGGCAGCAGCACCGTCGACCACTCCTGCAGCCGCATGCCCGTCATCAGCGCCAGATCGGCCGCTGCCCGCTCGCGGTGCGGAACCCAGCCGCGGAACGAGCGATCCACCGTGCCGTCCAGCCCCTGCCCCGCCAGCCCGACGTCCCGGAAGAACCGGTACTGATCGAGCGTCAGATGCCGGATGTCCATGTCCCGGCTCATCCCGCTGGACAACGGATTGTGCTTGCCCATCCGCAACGGGGACGCCCGGCGGAACCCGCGGTCGACCAGCCAGGCGAACAACGTGTTGAGCACCGACGCCTCACGGTCCCACGCCGCCCCGCCCACCGGATCGTCCTGCAGCTCGGTGCGCGACCGGCGGTAGGCGACCAAGTCCGACTCGGTGGCTGTTACCAGCTCCAGGCCGCGCTCGCCCAGGAACTCGATCAACCGCAGCACGATGTAGCCGTAGTGCCGCAGCGTGTCCTGCGGATCCCGGCCCATGTACGCCAGGTGCCGAAACCAGCCACATGCCGGTTCCACCGGTCGCATGGTGTCGTCCACGATCACCGGCAAGCCGTCCGGCAACGCGCGGTGGTCGAGGCGAGCCACCGCCTCCGCCCCGACCTCGCCGAACAGGGCTGAACGGTCAACCACCCGGTCCCTGCAAACGAAGAACAGATCCACGTACCCCTCCCGGTTGAGAGAACTCACAACCGACAGAGGTAACGACCTCACGGGCAGAGCGTGGCGTGGTACCTCCCGCTCGCCATCCTCACGTGAGAGTGCTCTGAACCATCAGGAGAAGAAGTGCGTCAGCAGCAGTAAGGGGACCGCCCTGATGCCGAGGTCCCGCAGGCACCTGTCGGCGGCGTTCGGGTCCGGACCGGCATCGATCACCACCGCGCTGTCCGGCTCCCCCGTCGCCAGGGCCAGCATGTCCCCCTGCCCGACGTCTTCCCTGTCAAGTCCTGCATGTTGAACTTCTTGGCCCGCTAGTCCAGCGGTCACGTCGCCGCCGCGGCTGCCCGCGCGAAAGGGGTCGTGCTCCGTCTGCTCGGACGGTCCGCCCATCGGGTGGGCCATGCAGGGACGTAGCGGTAGTCGTCGATGTGGCGGCCTCTGAAGGTCATTCGGGTGCCGGTGCCAGCGGAGCTCGGTGCGCTGGCGAAGGGTGACCGAAGACGCCGACGGCCTGAACGGACAACTCCGTTCAGGCCGTCGGCGGTGCTCGTCAGCATCAGACGGTTCCGGTGGTGCAGGTCGGACCCGAGTCCTCGCCTCGCGCCTGCTCGGTGATCCCGGTCCGGAACGAGTCCAGCGCCTGGGCGCCCCACAACCAGGCCAGGTGGACCAGCCCGACCGCGGCCGCGGTGGCCACGGCGGCCTTGCCGACGCCCCCGTCCAGGATGGTGCCCGGCGCGATCCAGTCCGTGATCGCGCGCACCAGCGTGAGCCCGCTGACGGCCGCGTAGCCACCCCGGACTCAACGCTGAGAGGACGTTAAGTCCGTTTCTGGATGATCTGGTGTCGCTCGTTCGTGGGTACGGGGGCATTCGGGCTGACTCGCATGTCGTGCGCATGATGGGATCGGGGCATGGAACGGATGCCGTACTCAACGGACTTGTCCGACGGGCAGTGGGCCTTGATCGAGCCGCTGGTCACCGCCTGGAAGCAGGCGCGGGTGTCGCGGTCGGCGACCGGGGACCCGGGCTCCTGCGACCTGCGCGAGGTCGTGAACGCGTTGCTGTACCAGAACCGGACGGGCTGCCAGTGGCGCCTCCTGCCACACGACTTACCGACCTGGTCGGCGGTGTTCTACTACTTCACCATGTGGCGCCAGGACGGCCTTGACCAGCGGATCCAGGAGATCCTGCGCTGCCAGGTGCGGGAGCGGGCCAGACGATTAGAGGACCCGTCCCTGCTGATCATCGACACCCAGTCCGTCCGCGTGGCGGCCGGGGTGCCGAAGGAGCTCTGCGGATGCGGGCGGCCGAGCTGTTCGAGCAAAGGGTCAAGCCGACGGAGGTGGCTCGGCGTCTGCGAGTGAGCCCGAAGTCGGCCTACCAGTGGCACCAGTTGTGGCGCGAGGGTGGGGCCGAAGCCTTGAACTCCCTCGGGCCGGGCGGGTCACGGTGTCGTCTTTCGCCGCGCTGCCTGGAGAAGCTGGCCGCGTACCTGGACCAGGGCCCGGCCGCGCACGGCTGGGTGGAGGACCAGGTGTGGACGGCGGCGAGGGTGGCGACGCTGATCGGGCGGAAGTTCCACGTCACGTACAGCGCGTCCGGGGCGACCAGGTTGATGCACCGGCTCGGCTTCAGTCCGCAGGTCCCCGCGCGGCGGGTCGCCGAACGCGACGAGCAGGCCGTCACCGCGTGGAAGGAGTCTCAATGACTGAGTCAAGCCGTCTGCGCGACCGGATCGGGAGTGAAGACCCGGTTGTCGCGCAGGAGGGCCCACAGGACGCTGACCCGCCGGCGGGCCAGGGCGATGATCGCCTGGACGTGTTTGCAGCCCTCGCCGCGCTTCTTCAGGTAGAAGTCCCGGTTCGGCCCGTCGCGCATGATGCTGGTCTGTGCGGACAGGTAGAAGACCCGTCGTAGGCGGCGGCTGTAGTGTTTGGGCCGGTGCAGGTTGCCGGTGCGGCGGCCAGAGTCTCGCGGGACGGGCACCAGCCCGGCCGCCGAGGCGAGGTGGCCGGCGTCCGCATAGGCCGTCAGGTCGCCTGCGGCGACGAGGAGTTCGGCGCCGAGTATCGGCCCGATGCCGGGCAGGGACTCGATGATCTCGGCCTGTGGGTGGGTGTGGAAGGTGTCGCGGATCTGCTTGTCGATTTGTACGCGGTGCGCAGCGGCGTCCCCCTCCTCCGCCTCCCCTTCGTCCGGTGGCGCGTCGAAGCCGGGCCGCCACGCGGCGGACAACCAGGGACGCTGTCGGCGCGTAGCATCAGGCGGACGGGGCCTCGGCTTCTGCGCGCATGCTCCTCCGGCTCCGGCCCCGGTTCCTCGGCGATTCCGAGGCTGCAGTGGGCTTCGCCCGGCACCCGGAAGCACCTGGTAGTGTCCTCGACTCCAGCGGCGGGCGGGACGGACGCGCGGTGCGCAGCGGGGCACCCGAACGGATCGCCGGTCGAGGGCCGGGCCATACTGCGGCTGCGACGGCGAGGGCCGGCCCGGGAAACGAGAGCGTCGCTCGTGGAACGGCCACCGCGACCCGGGGACGTGCCAGGTGCGCTACCGGACCGGACACTACGGCGACGAGCCGGCCGGGCCGGAACCCGTGGGCGCAGCCGAACGGATGCCTTCAGGCTCGGCCGCATGGCGAGTGGGGAGGGCTCCGCTCTTGTCCGTGCCCTCCCCACCCGGTGTTCAGCGGGCGTGTTACAGGGCCGTGCTGCGCGCCCACTCGAGGTTGCTGCGCCAGACGGTGGCGGGCGGGTTGGCACCGCCCGCGGCCGCCGTGAGCACGAACACCTCGGTCGAGGCGTTTCCGCCGCCGTGGACGGTGGCGAGGTCGGCTCGACCGTCTCCGTTGATGTCACCGGAGAGTATCCGGGGCTGGCCCAGCTGTGCGGAGAGCACGGCGGTGGGCCACTCTCCGCCGGCTGCCCCGGCGTCCCAGACCTTCATCGGGCTGTTGAAGCCGGAGCCGGACGAGGTGAAGCTGAAAAGGGCCGCACTGGTGCTGGTGTCGCTGTTCGGCCCGTACAGGTAGGAGACGCTGATGTCGCTCCTGCCGTCGCCGTTCGAGTCGCCCGCGACGGGTGTGGCCGCGTCCCAGTTGAAGTTGCCCGCGCCGCTGTCCCACAGCTTGGCGGGAGCGGCGAAGCCGGTACCGGTGGAAAGGAGCGTGAGCAGCCCGGTGTCGTTGCCGCCGTAGTTGTACAGGATGCCGATGTCGGTCTTGCCGTCGCCGTTGAAGTCGCCGGCTACGGGCTTGCTGGCGCTCCAGTTCCAGGAGCCGGTGTGGTTGGTGACGCTGTCCCAGGGTTCGGTGGGGTCGGCGAAGGCGGTGCCGGTGGACAGGAACGTCCAGAGCCCGGTGTGGTTGGTGCCGTCCGGGTTCTGGCCGTAGTTGTAGAGGACGCCGACGTCGCTCTTGCCGTCGCCGTTGAAGTCGCCGGCGACGACGGTGCTGGAGTTCCAGTTGAACGAGCCGAACCCGCTTGCAACGCTGTCCCACACGCGGACCGGGGCGGCGAAGGCGGTGCCGGTGGACAGGAACGTCCACAGCCCGGTGTGGTTGGTGCCGTCCGCGTTCTGCCCGTAGTTGTAGAGGACGCCGACGTCGGCCTTGCCGTCGCCGTTGAAGTCACCCGCGACGAACTTGCCGGCCGCGAGGTTCCAGTCGCCGGTGCCGCCCGGGCCGCCGTAGGCGGACACCGGGGAGCCGAAACCGATGCCGGTGGACGGCAGGGTCCAGATGCCGAGCGGCCTCTTCCCGGTGGCGTCCGGCGGATAGTTGTAGACGACCGCGAGGTCGCTGCGGTTGCTGCCGGTGAAGGCGCCCATGAGCTTCACCGAGTTCTGCTGGTTCCAGTCGACGCCACCGGCGCTGCTGTCCCACACCTTGGCGGGACTACCGAAGGCGCTGCCGGAGGAGGTGAGGGTGAACCAAGCGGAGGTGAGGTCGTACTGGTTGTACAGGACGCCGATGTCGGTCTTGCGGTCGCCGTTGAAGTCGCCAGCGACGACCTTGCTGGAGTTCCAGTTGAACGAGCCCGCGCCATTGTCGACGCTGTCCCACGGCTTGGTGGGCGACGCGAAACCGCTGCCCGTGGAAGTGAAGGTCAGCAAGCCGGTGTGGTTGGTGCCGTCGAGGTTCTGCCCGTAGTTGTAGAGGACGCCGACGTCGGTCTTGCCGTCGCCGTTGAAGTCGCCGGCGACGGGCTTGCTGGAGTTCCAGTTCCAGGAGCCGGTCCCGCTGTCGACGCTGTCCCACGGCTTGGTGGGCGACGCGAAACCGCTGCCCGTGGCGGTGAACGTCCACAGCGCGGCGTGGTTGGTCCCGTCGGAGTTGGTCCCGAGGTTGTAGAGGACGCCGATGTCGGTCTTGCCGTCGGCGTTGAAGTCGCCGGCGACGGGCTTGCTGGAGTTCCAGTTCCAGGAGCCGGTCCCGCTGTCGACGCTGTCCCACGGCTTGGTGGGCGAGGCGAGGCCGCTGCCGGTGGAGGTGAAGGTCAGCAGGCCCGTGTGGTTGGTGCCGTCCGGGTTCTGCCCGTAGTTGTAGAGGACACCGATGTCGGTCTTGCCGTCGCCGTTGAAGTCGCCGGCGACGGGCTTGCTGGAGTTCCAGTTCCAGGAGCCGGTCCCGCTGTCGACGCTGTCCCACGGCATGATGGGGTCGGCGAAGGACGTGCCGGTGGACAGGAAGGTCCACAGGCCGGTGTGGTTGGTGCCGTCCGGGTTCTGCCCGTAGTTGTACAGGACCCCGATGTCGGTCTTCCCGTCGCCGTTGAAGTCACCGGAGATGGCCTTGGCGGAGTTCCAGTCGAAGGTGTTGAGGCCGCTCTTCCACCACGCGGTGGGCTGGGCGAAGCCGCCGCCGGCCTTGGCGAGCCAGACCGTCAGGCGGATGGATCCGTTGCCGTCGTTGTAGACCGTGGCGAGGTCGTCCCGTCCGTCGCCGTTGAAGTCCCCCTTCGGGGACGAGGTGCCGTCCGCGGTGCAGGGCTGGTGAGGCGCGGCCTGCGACGAGGGGTCGGCACAGCCGGCCCAGGCTGCGGCGCCCCGGAGGTCACCGTGGTCGGACACCGCGTCGTTGCGGTTCGGTGTCGCGGCGTAGGGCGAGGTGAAGTCGCGGGAACTCAGGAAGATGTGGTCGATCTTCGAGGAGTCAGCCTGGCCGAGGTCGTAGGTGTACTTGCCGCTGCGGCAACGGTCGGCGGTCTGCGGGCAGAGGGCGCCGAACAGGGTCTTGTCGGTCTCGTCGACCTCGGTGAACTGCCCGAAGCCGCCGCCGAAGTCGTAGAAGCTGTCCAGCGACGGGCTGCTTGGCGGGGCGTTGAAGTCACCGCCGAGGACCACGGGCGTGCCGGCCGCGATCCACGGTTCGACGGTCTTACGGACGATCTCGGCCTGCCGCTGCTGGGGTGTTCCGGGGCAGGCGGGCGAGGTCGACGGGTACACCGGGCACTCCGGCGAGGTGAGGCCGGCCGACGGGTGATCGGTGCACGCCTTGATCGGCCGGCCTTGCAGCGTGGTGTCGGCGCAGATCATCTTGAGGGCTTCGGAACCGTTGTGCTCGCCGAGGTAGATTTCCTGCGCGCTCGGTGCAGGGTCGGCACCCTTGGTGAGGAGCGCCACCCCCTCGGACGCGGAGGTTCCGCCGTTGAGCTTGCACTTGTCCTGCTGCATGGTCTCGGCGTAGACGCCGTGGTAGCCCTTGGAGGCCAGAGTGCCGAGGACGCCGTCGAACTGCGAGCGGCAGATCTCGGTGAGGAAGAGCAGGTCGGAGTTCCACGAGGCCGCCTCCGAGGCGACGTAGGCCGCCCGGTTGGTGACCTCGCCCGGGTAGGTGCAGAGGGCCCCGTTGGCCCAGCTGTTTCCGCCGCACAGGTTGTAGGAGAAGAACCGCAGCGGGGGCGGTGTCGCTGTCGCGGCCGACGCGGTGGCCGCAGAGCTCATGCTTGCGGTCACCGTGGATATCAGCAGCATCGCGAGCGACAACAGTCTCGCGATGAATGATCTCGTGCGCATCCGTTTCCTTCAAAGGTGAGAAGGGATGAAGAGGGATAGAGGTGAGGCGGACGACTCGAAGCGGGATGCGCCCATGCCGTCGTGCGGGGAGGGGCGGGCACGTGTCTGCCGGTCCGGGACCGGTTCAGCGGCAGCCGTTCGGCGGGAGCCGACGCCCAGTCCTGGGCATCGAAGACGACCACTGGGCTGGCATCGTCTCCATCCTGGCGATCACCGAATGCTCGCCTCAATGCACCAACAGGCCCCGCCTCGGACTGATCCAGTCAGGCCCGTCCCCTCCGCTCTGCCGCCCCCGTCAGCTCCCGAGCCCGCCGGTTACCGAGGACTGACAGCGGGAACCGGGCCGTTGAGCGCCCTGCGGTCCTGTCAACCGAAAGCGATGGCGCCGTGGGTGGTGATGCCGTCGTTGTTCCAGTCGCCGGTGATGGGGGTCATGCCGGTGTCGCCGTAGGTGACGGAGGTGACAGTGCCGTCACCGGCGCGGAAGTAGAAGGTGCGGTTTGTGGGCCGGTACACGCCGAGCTGGGTGGTGCCGCTGGCGTTCCAGTCGCCGGTGAGCGGGAGGTCCCCGGCGTCACCGAGGCGGACGGTGGTGTCGGCTGCGCCTTCGTGGAAGGTGTTGAGGAGGTAGAAGGTGGCGGTGTCAGGGTTGAAAAGGCCGGGGGTGTCATAGCCCTTGTGGGTCCAGTCGCCGGCCACGGGCTTCCAGTTGCCGCCGTCGCCGAAGCGCAGGCTCGTAACGGTGCCGTCGTGGTGGCGGAGATAGAACGTGGCGTTGGAGGGACGGTAGACACCGATCCCGGTGGTGGCTCCCCCGTCCCACCGGCCGACGACGGGAACGTCGCCCGGATCACCGAACCGTATGGCCAGGTCGGCGGTGCCGCCGCTCGCGGCGGTGGAGAGGTGGAACGTGGAGGTGGCGGGCTCGTAGGCTCCGGGGCTGTCCCCGCCGGTGCCGTCCCAGCTGCCCGCAAGCGGGATCATCGGAGAATTCCCGAAGCTGAAGGGTGCACGCGTGGCCGTGCTGGACCGGGCGGTGTCCGACAGGTACCAGCGCATGGGCATGGGCTTGTAGTAGAGGCTGGCCTTCCGACTGCCTCCAAGGCCCGAGGCGATACCCCAGAACAGGCGCGGCGGTGAGGTCAGCTGGACCGCCATCCCTTCGGGTTCCCGCCAGGTCAGGTTGTAGCCGGCTTCCGTGCGGGACCGCTGGACGAGGGCGCCTGTGGTGATGTCCACGGTCGAGAGGTACGTGTTCCCGTGGCCGGTCGGCGGATTCGTGCCGGCGTTGTCGGTGTAGGCGTCGCCGGTCAGCTGGTAGAGGTGATCGCCGAGCAGAGTGAAACCTTGGAAGGTCTCCTTGTCGCCGACGCCGGCCTGCGGAAGGTGGTACAGGCGGCGGCTGAAGTCCCCGGCGATGGCGGCGTCCAGGTCGTGGATGTCGTAGTAGACGCTGCCGTTGACCTTGTGGCGCACGACAAGTCGCCGGTTGAGCATGTCCAGGCCGGGCTGGTTCGCTGTGGAGCCGGGTACGGGCGTGAGCATCGTGACATCCGTGTTCGACAGCTCCGTACCAGCGACGAAGGGAAACCGGCAGATGTTCCGTCCGTAGCCCGACTCGGGTCTGACGTTCGTCTCCGTCCACAGGTACGTCGTGGAACCGGCCGGCTCGACGCCGATGGACACGCCGTGGCCGAATCCCCGGAGGTACATGTGGGCGAGCTGGGTGCCGCCGAGCGTGAGCTTGGTGATGCAGAGGTCGCCGGAGAGCTCCGGGCTGCCCTGCGCGAGCTGAACGGCGTAGATGTGGCCGTTGACGTTGTCGAAGGCGAAGGACTGCATGACGGTCGCGTCGCGGAGCGGCTTCTCCGCCAAGAACGCGGTGTCCGCCAGGTCGAGGTCGAATAGCGCGCCCTGCGCGGCGCCTGTTGCGGCGAAAGCCCTGGCCGACAGGGCGCTGCCACCTGCGAAGGCTGCCGCGAGCGCGGCGGCGCCCGATCCGAGGGCGAAGGTTCTTCTGCTGATCACTGGTGGTCGCTCTCCTATGTGTCGATCGAAGGCCATCTCGGGCGGTTGCTGACCGGGCGTTGCCGGCGCTCACGTCCGGTGACCCGGCGAAGGCTTCGGTCAGCCGATGGCCTGGACGGCCGGATCGGAAGTAGATCGAGGAAGCCTGGATCGTCTTGAGCTGGTAGCCCCGGCAGCGGTCGCTCGCGCAGCGGTCCGAGAACGGCGGGAGTCCAACACGGCTGCTGCCTCTTCACGTTGTGTACCCGGCCGGGTGGATAGTACCTCTTTTCGAGGCAGAGCATGATCGGGACTGCTGTGTGGAGGCACGTCCATCTGCGGCGGCTGGCCGCACTCGAGAGCTCGGTGCCCGCGACCGGGAACCCTGGCAGGCGTACCGGCCGCGCCGCCTAGAGACTGAGCGCCAGGGCCCCACGCGCCTCGCCGGCCCGGTCGCCAGGCGTGCGAGCACCATCTCCGGGGCTGCCGCACTCTCAGGAGAGCAGCGAGTAGTAGTACACGGTGAAGGTCGTAGGGTTCCGTTGGTCCACCGTCATCTCGTAGGTACGGCCCTGCTCACGGTTGTGCTCGCCGCGGTAGCCTTCGACGCCGGCGGTGAATAGCGGCAGTTTGGCGATGTCCCATTCGAGGTGTGCCGCGATCTCCTGCTGCACGCCCAGGCTTCTGCCCTGGCCCTGCCGTATGCCGCTGGCGGAAAGGAATGCTGGAAGCCTGTCGGCTGAGAGCGTGAACGTCAGGTAGTAGGCGCGACGACCGTCGTCCTCGTCCTCGCCGCAGGAGAGGACGGTGGCTTCCTCCGGTGGGGCGACACCGTCCTGTGTCCTGATGGCCTGGAGGTCGGTGTCTGCGCACGCAAGGCCGGCGCCGTTCGCGATCCAGGCGTAAGTGAGGCCTGCGCAGCCGGCCAGCAGCATGCAGGACGCGATGGCCGACCACGCTCGAACAAGGCTCATGGCTTTCTCTTCTTTCTCGGGGAACGGGTTGCTGGCGGGAGTCGCCCTTGGGGAAGCAAGGCGTCGTATCGGCAGCGCGGCACGCCTTGGCGCTTCTTCCCATGTCGGCAGATACTTCCTCTGCAGCCGGCGTCCGCCGCCAAGTTCTGCCCGGGTCGTGGCTGTGGACAGGCGCAGGTTGGTCGCCAGGAGGGCGTGGGTCCCATCCCTTTGACGGGCCACGGCCGGGCGCTCCTGGCCCTGTTCGGACTGCCCAGCGCCGCTACTGCACGGGTGCGAGGATCCGGGCCACCAGGTAGACCACGACCGAGATCCCGAAGAGCCCGGCTGCGGCCACCGCGATCCCCTTGCCGAGGGTGTCCGGCATGGTGTCCCCGAAGGCCGATCGGATGCCGGCGTCCCGCCCGCGGCCGGCCGCGCGGAGCAGGGCCCGCCCGGCCCACACGGCGAGGAACAGCGGGAGCACGCACGCCCACAGGGCGGCCAGGTCGGCGGCGGCAGCGGCCGTGCCGACCTGGTGGCCGCGCCCCTCGGAGTCGTACTGCATGGGAAGCCGGGTACCGTCGGGCTCCTGGAAGTCGATCGTGATCGACGGGTCCACCGTCAGACCATCGTCGGACCGGAACACTCCCGTGCAGAGCAGCCTGGGTTTACTGGCGCTGGTCGGCCGGACGTGGTCGCAGTGGCTCACCGTGTACCGGCCAGGAGTTCCGGCCTGCCCGGTGGTGTACGGGAGGTCGCGGAGCTGCGCGGCCACCCCGTACCCGCCCAGGCCGAGTAGGAGCAGGACGGCCAGAAGCAGCAGCGCCATCCCGCCCGGCGTGGCCGGTGTCCCCGCCCGCGCCTGTTGGGCGGCGAGCTTCGGGTTCGCCGATACGGCCATTCCAGTTCCCTCGCCCTCTGATGCTTCGACGGCCACCGAGGGCGCTCAGGCCGCCAGCGGCACGGCCGCCGCGGCGAGGGCCTTGAGCCCGTCCACGCTGCTGGCGTGGGTGGGAGCCCAGCCGAGTTCCGACCTGGCCTTGTCGTTGGCCAGGCGCAGGTTGGTCGACATGATGGTGTGCGCGAGTGGTGCGGGCCGGAGCAGCCACAGTGGGACGGTTCGGGGCGTCGGCGTGCCGAACGCGTCGGCCACCGCGCGGATGTGGGCGTCGAAGCCGATCGGGGTGTCGTCGGCGATGTTGTACGCCTCGCCGGTTCGGCCACCCTCGATCGCGGCGGCGACGGCCCGGGCCGCGTCGTCGGCGTCCACCCAGGACAGCGCGCGGCCCCGGTCGGCGACGACCGGCAGGGCGCGCTTGCGCAGCATCGGCAGCACGGTGGTCTCGGTGACGCCCGCGCCGTAGAACATGCCGAAGCGCAGGCTGACGGCCTCGATGCCGTCGGCGGTGAAGGCGAGCTCCTCCTTGGTGCGCATCGCGCCGACGTGGCGTTCCAGCCATGCGTTGCGTTGGGTGGGGGCGAAGGCGTCGCGGTCTTCGGTGAGCGGCCGGTCACTGTGGTCGCCGTAGCCGTAGCCGAACATCATCGACTCGACGACGATCCGGCGGGCGCCGGTCTCCCGGGCCGCGGCGATCAGGTTCGGTGTGCCTTCGCTACGAAGGAGGTTGGTGGCTGCCATGTCCTGATGGCGCATCATCGTCCGTCCCTGCAATGCGGTGGCCGCGTGCACGACCACGTCGAAGGAGAGTCCGTCGACCGCGCGCAGCACGGCCGTGCGGTCCAGCAGGTCCGCACGGACGGTGTTGCCCGCGCCTCGCCCCAGCCCCGTGACCTCGTGGCCGGCCGCGCGGAGCTCCCGGGTGATCTTTCCACCCAGCAAACCGCTCGCCCCCGCCAGCAGTACCTTCATGGTTCTCTCTCGCTTTCGTTTAGGTGCCGGATCGGTCAGTTGCATTCGTCTGCCGACGAATTGCACAGCTTCACGTCGTGGATCCCGGGCAGGGCGGAGATCCGCTCCCGCAGGGCCTCCAGCTCGGACCGCGGGGTCCCCGGGGTGAACCGGACGGTCATCCGCCCTTCCTGCTGCCCACCCAGGTCGTCGAAGTAGACGGAGATCGCGCCGTGGCCCAGCGCGGGGATCCCGGTCGCTTCGCTGTCGAGCTCCCGGGCGACGACCGCCGGGGGTGCGCCGTCCACCGTGGCCGTGTACACATCGGGCTCGCGGAACTGCGGAGCCACCCACGACTGGACGAACACCGTGCCGGTCCCGGCGAGGGTGACAAAGGCGAACGCGCCACCCAGGACCGTCGACAGACACCCGGCCCGGGCACTCGACCGCGCGCCGGCCGGCAGCAGGACCAGGGCTGCGGGAGCAAGCAGGAACAGGCCGAGCAGGAGGCCCACCACCGAAGTCGCCAGCAACACAGCGGCAACGACCCAGCAGGCCCACCGGAACCCCGCAGCCCGAACAGCCAACTGCGGCAACAACGTAGCCACGGTCCCCACGGCCAGGCCGCCCGACATGCCACTGCCGACCGCAATCCACCACACCGCGAACGGCAGAGCGCACAGCGTGGCCACAGCCGCCATCACTCGCGCACCAGTGGGCACCGGCACATCCGGCACACGCTCCATGAGGCCCCCCTCGATCAACTTGAACGCGTTCAAAACATAGCGTGCCGGAGGCCCGCGGGTCTACCGGGGTGGCGCGGCAGCGCACGCGGGGGCGTCAGGTGGTGTTGTCGGCGCGCCGGTGGAGGGCGCCCGTCAGCGACAGGTCGCGCAGGCGGACGCCGGGCGCCGGTCGGGCGGGCGGAGGTGAGGGAGGTGTGAGGGGCGGCCGGCTTTCTTGAGGCAAAAAGCGGCGTTCGAGGCAGTAAGCGTGTCGGCGTACGGAGCCCGCATGTCAGCACCGACCCAGGCCGGGACGCTGTGCGCGCTGCCCGCCGCGAGTGATCGGGCAGCGCTGTCGCCTATTCCGTTGTCGCGATGAAGCGCTGCGCCACTTGGCGGCGGCCGCGGCGGGTGTCCTCAACTCCGGTGAGATCGGCGGCAATCTTCGGTGCCCTCGGCCCTGCCGCCGGCCTGGAGGCTCGGCTCTGCTCAAGGGGCAGCAGGAACCCATGCACGTTCCCGCGTCGTCGTCAGTCGCCGAGCAGCAGGCGGGGCGCGACGGCCAGCCAGGCTCCGGCGGAGCTGGCGGCCGCGGCTTGGGGCGCGCCCTGCCTGCAGGCGAGGCTCTGCCGGAGGCGGTGCCTACCGGGTAGCTCGGGCGAGTCGGTGGGGTTATCTCGCTGGCCGGGTTTCGCCACCGGCTACCTCTCGCCCGTCGGTGTGGTCGGTGTAGACAGTCGATGACTACCTCTAATCGAGTGTCTCGGATAGAGTTACTCTCCTCAGGCTGCGCCCCCGGATCCCTCGAGGTGGACCTCATGCTGTCCCTGGCCATCCTCGGCTTCCTTGCCGAGGAATCGATGCACGCCTATGAGTTGAGGCGACGGATCTCCGACCTCATGGGTCACTCTCGTCCCATCAGCGACGGCGCCCTCCACCCGGCGCTCACCAGGCTGCGCGCCTCAGGGCTGGTGGAGCGCGTTGGACAGACACGCGGCAGTGGCCCCCCACGCCAGGTGATGAGCCTGACGGACGCCGGACGGACGGAACTGCTGCGAAGGCTCGCCGAGCCCGAGGAGACGGAGATCACCAACGGCAGCTCCTTCTTCACCTTGCTGGCGTTTCTCGGCCGACTGCCCGAGGGGGATCAGGCCCGGGTCCTGCGCCGGAGGCTCGACTTCCTCGAGGCTCCGGCGAGCTTCTTCTACCGCGACGGCGAGCCGCAGCGGGCGGAGGACGTGGAGGACCGCTACCGCCGCGGAATGCTTCTTCTCGCCCGCGCTTCCAGCCGCGCGGAGAGGGCGTGGCTCCGGGAGACCATCGCCGAACTGGAGAGCTGACGTTCTCCGGGACACGCACCACCCACCTGCGGCAGGTGAGTCGCCTGCGTCGACGTCGCCCACACGGGGAGCCCGGCCGAGCTCAGATGCCGTCTCAGTGAACCCCGCGTCTCGCACGAGCCTGCGAATGATCATGCATTCGCCCGATCTTCACCGGAGGACTGAAAGTTGGAATCGACGACCGTCGCGTACGGCCCGCACCCCGACCAGGTGGCCGACGTCCACCTCCCCGACGTCGGCCCGGAGGCGGGACCGGTGCCGCTGGTGCTGCTGCTCCACGGCGGCTTCTGGCGGGAGCAGTACGACCGCGCACACGTCGACCCGGTCGCCCGGGCCCTGGCGGGGCGCGGATGGTGCACCGCCAATGTGGAGTACCGGCGGGTGGGCGGAGACGGGGGGTGGCCGACGACTTTCGTCGACGTCGCACGCGCCGTGGACACGCTGCCCGCCCTCGTCGAACAGGTGTCGGACGGGCGGGTGGACGCCGGCCGGGCGCTCCTGGCCGGGCACTCGGCCGGCGGGCACCTGGCCCTGTGGGCCGGTCTACGCCACCGCCTCCCGGCGGGAGCGCCGGGCCGGACCGCCGAAGTGCCGCGTCTCCTCGGCGTCGTGGCTCTGGCCCCCGCGGCGGATCTGAGGTGGGCTCACGAGCTCGGCTCCGGCCAGGGTGCGGTGGCCGACTTCCTCGGCGGTCCCGAGCAGTTCCCCGACCGCTTCGCCGCCGCCGATCCGGCAGCGCTCGGGAAGGCCGACATCGCCACTGTGGTGGTGCACGGCGACCAGGACGAGCGCCTGCCGGTGGAGATGGCCCGCCGCTACGCGGAGATCGCCGGCGCCCGTCTGATCGTCCCCGAGGGGTGCGGCCATTCCGACCTCATCGATCCCCGTTCGGGAGCGTGGCCGCTGATCACTGCAGCCATGGACGGTCTCCTCGCAGCCCGGCCGGCCTCCCCCGATGCCGTTCGGGTGTGAGCCCGTGCCCGTGGGCGCCTCATCGGGGAGAGGAGGCGCACCCGCCCAACGGGGCATTCCGTCCCGTTGACTTCGGGTCTCATGTGACCGGCCGACGCCACGGTCGGCGGCTCGAGCCGTAGATCCGGGGTCAGGCGTCGGGCGTCGTCGGCGCGGGCCTGACCCATCGGGTCTCTGCGATGCCGCAGTTGTAGGCGTGCGAGGCGGTGGCATGGAGGCGCCGGCTAGCGAGCCAGGGTCCGAAGATGCTGGTTCCGGATCCGGCGAAGCCGGGGTTGGTGAAGAGCCTCAGCTCGTCCACCAGGTCCTCCCGCAGCAGTGATGACACGAATCCTGCGCCACCGAAGCACAGCAGGTCACCGTCAGCTTCCTTCTTCGCTTGGGCGACGGCCTGGGCGAAGTCGCCGTTGATGACCGTGGTTTGCGGCCAGTCGCGCTCGGGCCTGCCCGTTGCGCTGATGACGAACTTGGGCAGGGCGCCGATGGCGCGGCTGAAGTTCCACTCCTCGTCGGCCCGGTGCCGGCGGCCCATGGAGTCCCAGTGCCCGAGGTAGCCCTCGTCGGCCATCGGGCGGCTGAGCAGGATCCCTGAGGCCCGGGCGAACAGGTCGTTGAACGCTCCGCGCAGGTCCTCACTCCATGGCCAGTCGGGCCCCCAGTTCCACAACTGCCAGGCCGAATCGTGAAGCGTGCTGCTCACGTAGCCGTCGATCGACACCTGCATCGCGACGATCAAGCGGTTCATCATCTCTCCTTCTCCTCACGGTCGGCCGAAGCCGACCTGATAACGCCGTCACCTTCGGGCGACGGCACGGTGCTGGACCGATGGGCTCGCAGCATCGCGCCCCGCTGCTGCGCGCCGGAGCGCGCCGGCAGCGACATCGCGTCCCGACGCGCTCCGCGTGAAGGCCGCCCGGTACGCAGCCGGCGTGAGACCGGTACGGCGTGACAGGTGCCGGCGCAGGGAGTCGGGAGTTGCCAGCCCGCTGAGCTGGGCGATGCGGTCCATCGGCAGATCGGTCGTCTCCAGCAGTTCCTGCGCCCGGTTGACGCGCTGGTCAAGGAGCCACTGCAAGGGGGTCAGGCCGGTCTCGGCGGCGAACCTGCGCGTCAGGGTGCGGATGCTGACCCGGGCGTGAGCCGCCAGTGCGGTCCGGGTGAGCGGTTCGTGCAGCCGCGCCAGGGCCCAGGCACGGGTGGCAGCCAGCGAGGCTCCGCTCTCCGGGAGCACGGGCGCCGCGATGAACTGCGCCTGCCCTCCGAGCCGTACCGGAGCGGCAACGACCAGACGGGCCACAGCGTTCGCCGTCGCCACACCGTAGTCCTTCCGGATCAGATGCAGACACAGGTCGATACCCGCGGACAGTCCCGCCGAGGTGAGGATGTTGCCGTCCTCGACGTACAGCACACCGGCGCGCAGCGTCACGGCGGGGAAGCGGCCAGCGAATTCCGCGGACTTCGCCCAGTACGTGGTCGCCTCGCGCCCGTCGAGGAGTCCGGCTTCCGCGAGGACGAACGCTCCCGTGCAGATGGATGCGACCCGTTTGCCAGCGGCTGCGGCACGTCGCAGGGCGGTGAGGATCCGCGGGTCGAAGTCGTCGCGGGCGGCGGTGCCGGTCACGATCACCGTGTCGGCGACGTCGACGGCCTCGAGGCCGTGGGCCACGGCGACGTGCAGGCTCGTCCTCCCGTAGCCGGCCACCGGACCGGGCCGGGGGCTGCACACCCGCACCTCGTAGCCGGGCCGGCCGTCGACTTCTGCCTGGCCCAGGACCAGTTCGGGAATGGCCAGGTCGAAGGTGGTGGCCGGCGGAACAGCGATGACGGCAACGCGATGCATGGCCCGAACCTCCGGTCATCTGGCATCTGGGTCACTACCTCGGGGATCACCCAGGCAGCAGGGTGGAGGTACCCGGGGACACGCCCCGGCGCGTGACCCAGGAGTGCACAAGAGTGTCTGAGTACGTTGTCGTGGGAGCCGGATCCACGGGAGTGGCCACTGCCGTCCTGCTGGCAGACGCCGGAGCGCGGGTGCGGCTGGTGACCCGCCGCGGCACCGGCCCTTCCCACGAACGGATCGAACGCGTGGCGGCCGACGCCACCGGGCCCGAGCTGGCCGAACTGACCCGGGGAGCGCGGGCCCTGTTCAACTGCGCCATGCCGTCGTACGACCGCTGGCCGTCCGACTTTCCCCCGCTTGCCGCCTCGCTGCTGGCCGCGGCGGAAAGCACCGGCGCGGACTACGTGATGCTCGGGAACACCTACGGCTACGGCCCCGTCGACGGCCCGGCCCACGAGGACCTCCCGCTGCGGCCCAGCAGCATCAAGGGCCGGGTGCGAGCACAGATGTGGCACGACGCCGAGGTCGCGTACCGTGCCGGGCGGGTACGGGTGACCGAGGTCCGGGCCAGCGACTACCTCGGCAAGGGAGCCGTCTCGCCGTTCACCCTCATGGTGGGCGCCCAGGTACTGGCCGGCTCCCCCGTCTCCTACCCGGGAGACCTCGACGCAGCACACAGCTGGACCTACACCGCCGACGCCGCACGCACGCTGGTCGCCGCCGCACACAACGAGCAGTCCTGGGGCCGGGCCTGGCACGTTCCCTCCACCTCCCACGCCCCTGTTCGGGACCTCGCCACACGACTGGCCCACGCGGCCGGCCGCCCCGACCCGCAGCTGGGACGGATGACCTCCGCCGCCCTGGCCGACATCGCGCGACAGGACTCGATCATGGCCGAGGTACCGGAGATGCTGTACCTGTACGACCGCCCGAACATCCTCGACGCCACCATCACCGCATCCGCTCTCCAGGTCGCCCCCACCCCCGTCGAACGCGTCCTGGACGAGATGGCGCAATCCGCCCCCGCGCTGTGAGTCCGTGACACCGTGGCAGCCACCGCCCAGGTGCCGGATCGGACGGCTGCCACCCCACGCGGCGCGCCGGCCCCGAGCGAGGGCGTCGATGTGCCGGCCAGGGCCGCGACGTGACGCTGTGCTGCCGTTGGCCGGGTGAGTTCAATGCCGCTCCGCTCGGCGGGCGAGCGCCTGCATGGTGTCCGGCCAGTCGGCGGTGATCTGCGGGCCGATCTCGGGACCGGCGTCATCGGACCCTTCTCCCGATATCTCCATCCGGTAGGTGATACGGGTGCCCCTCTCCGTCGGGCGGAGTCGGTGCGTGGTGCGCAGACGGATCGGCCCGAAGAGCGCCTCGTCGACGAAGCCCTCACCGGCGGTCACCCTGTCCAGTCGGAGCTCTACCGGCTCCTGCCCCCGGGGCACCATGGTGATCTCACCACCGTCGCCGAAGCCGCCGCGCAACTCGATCTTCTCGATGTCGGTGTTCCATTCGGGCCAGGCAGCGAC
>NZ_JBEXWT010000061.1:25974-57572 GCF_040629945.1 Kitasatospora sp. NPDC005856
TCCTGCCCCCGGGGCACCATGGTGATCTCACCACCGTCGCCGAAGCCGCCGCGCAACTCGATCTTCTCGATGTCGGTGTTCCATTCGGGCCAGGCAGCGACGTCGGCCCAGATGCGCCAGACGGCAGAGGGCTCGGCGCTGGTTTCGATGCTGTGCTCGTACGTCCACATGGTGGCCTCCGGTTGATTGTCATACGCAGGTGCGGATCATCGGGTGCGCAGAGCATCTGCGCGGCCCCGGCCGCCCGCAGGTGGCGGCCGTTAGCCGCTGGGTTGGCGCCGCACGTGCGACCGGTTCCCCTGCGGGGAAGCCGCCGAGCGTCGGCGTGGGAGTGATCGCCCCTCTCGGGCCGAGCCGGCAGTTACAGCCCGCGGGAGGGAGGACGGCGTCCACGCGCGGAACTGTACCTCGAAACGAGTGACTCGAATAGAGGCACTGGCGAATGCAATGCCTGGCGGGCTCCGGTCCAGCGACTTGCTGTCAAGTGGCGGCGGATGAAGAGAGATTGCCGGTCGCCACCGTCGAGCCAGGCGGTCACCTCGCGGGCGCCACTGCCGCAGCGGGGGCGAGGGGCCTGCGCGTGCCCATGCGCGTGCCCCCAGCGCCCGGACTCCCGCGATCTGACGGACTGTCCCCTCACTGCAGCCCGGGGCCGGTTCCAAGCTGGGGGTGGTCGTGCCCCCGCTGGCTGGAGTAGCATCTGTCTCAATTTTGAACGCGTTCAAATGGGGTGGGTCGAATGACGGACGTACGGGTGTGGTGGCGGACGCCGGCCGCAGTGCTGGTGGCGGCGCAGCCGGTCGCACTGGTGGTGTGGTGCCTCCTGGCACGGCAGGTCGACTTCTGGAACCTCGCCCCACTGGAGGCCTCGGGCGCGGCGGCCGGGCTGTTCCTCGCGAGCCGGCTGCTGGTCCGCCGGTCGATCGCGAGGTGGCAGGCAGAGATGCGGTGGTTCGCGTGGGCGGCCCTGCGCTACCTCGTCTGCTGCCTGACGCCGTTCCTGCTGCTGACCCTGACCGTGTGGCTGATCACGACGGGTGGACGGGACACCCCGGGGACTGACCTCGGCCTCTCGTTGCTCGGCATGCTGGTCATCTGGGTGCACCTTCCCACCCTCGTGCTGCTGCTCGTCCAGGCACCTCGTGCGCAGCGCGGTGCCCAGGTAGGCGCACTCATCGGACTGCTGCCCACCGCACTGCCGATGCTCCTTGTGCTCATCGCGGGCGCCTGGCCGCTGCTCCTGCTGATCGTGGCCCAGATGTTCTTCGCCTTCTTCGTACTGCCGGGGCTTGTGTCCTTGCCGTTCCTCGGGGCGCTGGCCGTCCAGGGCTGAGCGGGAAGGTGACGACCCGGCCGCCGGCGCGGCGCGTGAACGCTGCTGGCCCGTCCGTAGTAGCGCGCCGAGGTGCAGGATCTCGGGCCAGGTGAGAATGCGTTGGCATCCCGGCTGCGGGGTCGCACATAGCGGGATCGGATGGGCCGGCCTGGCGTGCTGGCCAGGCATGTCGAAGCGGGCAGCACGGCCGGCCCCATGCTCTTCTTCGCGCTCTCGCAGCCTGCCGCGGGCTTCATCGCTGCCAACGCCATGTACTTCCATATCCGCGACGCCGACCGCCGACTCGTCCTGGCCGGACTGCCGCCCTTCAACCTTGTGGCCGCCCGGCAAATGAGGGGAGGTGACGATGCCGGCGCGCCCCGATCGCGAGGGCGTAGACCGCCTCCGTGCCGCCCCGTATTCGAAGGACGAGGTCGATCGCGGTGGCCAGCGCTCCGGCCAGGACGGAGAGGACGGGAGCGAAACCGGCCTTGTCGATGGCGGTGATCCATTCGAAGGCTTGAGTGCTCAGCAGCGTCCACGTGCCGAGCGCGATGGTCGCGGCGGCCAGGTGGCGTGCGGCGCGTGCGAGACGGCGGCCGAGCAGGTCGCGGGCGGTGACGGGCGCGGCCATGGCCTGGACGCTACCGGGACGATCGGGGTACGGGCGCGACTTGGTTGTCAGGGCAGAGCAGTAGTCTCGGCGGAGGTGACCGCCACCCTCAACTCATCAGGCTGCGGAGAGTGTTGAATGACCGATCGGATCGCTGCTCGGCCGGCTTGGTCGGTCCGGTTGTGGCAGTACCGCGACAACCCGCACCGCGGGTGGACCAACCGACTGTTCTCTGACGCGGAGGTCATCGGCGCCATCGACGGCGCCCCGATCGGGCCCTACACGATAACCGAGCTCGCAGTACCCGTTGGCCATGAGCCAGGCCAACCGCGTCCGGTGCTGGAGTTGGCCAGCTGGTTCCGCGACCCAGAGGGGGAGCCTTCGGCTTCGGGAAGCGCGGGTTGGACCGGGTTGTTGATCCACCAGGAGATCGCAGCGCTCTTGTCGCTGGTCCTCGGTATCAGGCTGCGTGGAGACGATCCGCTGATCCGCCGCCGCCTGCCGGACGGGCGTATCAACACCTACGAGGTGGCTGGGCGGGTCGTGCCGAGCGCGCCGACCCCGTCCTGGGCATCGCCGATCATCCCGGGCCTGTCGGGCCGCCGGGCGGACTTCGCGTCGGTGCGCGGCCACCTGGAGTCGTTGCCCCGACTGTCGCCGCAGTACACCGTGCAGCTGGTGCGGGCGGCCCGGCAGTACGCCGATGCCCTATGGATTGCTGAGGGCGAGCCGGAATTGGCGTGGCTGATGCTGGTCAGCGCGGTGGAGGTCGCGGCGACCTCTCACCAGGTGGCTACCGAGGACTACACCCTGCTCCTGAAGAAGAAGTTCCCCCGGGCCGCCGAGGCCCTGCTCGCCGCAGGCGGCGAAGAGCTGCTTGCCGAAGCTGCTACCACCGAGTTCACCGGCCTCATCAACTCCACCAGCCGCTTCCTCAACTTCGCCCGCACGTTCCGCCCCGGCCCTCCGTCCCTGCGTACGACCGACACAGCCGCCCAGTTGTCCTGGTCATCGGGGAAGATGAGGGACGCATTCAACAAGGTGTACGACCACCGCTCCTCCCGCCTGCACGCCGGGGTCGCATTCCCCTGGCCTCTGCTCATCCCGCCCCCGGCCGCCGGCGACGGACTGCCGGCCGAGGTGTTCGCCGGGGGCCCGTACGGGTCGGGGGACACGACCTGGCCCGCGGCGGAGCTTCCGATGACCTTGGCGCTCTTCGCTCACCTGGTCCGCGGGATGCTGCTGCGTTGGTGGACGGTGATGGCCGACGAAGCCGCCACCGGCGCCGGGTAGGCCCTACTCCGCGCTGAGAAGGCCCGTCTTCGTCCACACCGAGCAGGAGTCCCCGAACATGTTCGATCCAGGCCTTCTGGCCGCCTTCGCCAACGGCCGCGTCCACGCCGTCGAGCACATGGCCGACCGGCTGGCCAAGGGCTACGACAGCTGGGATGAGGACACCGTCACCGCCATCCTTTGCCAGCACACCGCGCCGTACGTGAAGTCGATCCAGTTCAATGGCTACCAGGAGGGCCGGAACGGCCTCGACTGGCTGTGCTGGTGGCGCGACCGGACCGGTCTCTGCTTCGGCAGCCTGGTCCAGGCGAAGAACCTCAAGCGCAAGGGGAAGCGCTGGGCGGTGGGGTTCGACCAGAAGAACAAGCAGGGTCTGCAGCTCGACCTCCTCCTCGCCTCTGCCCGCCGTTTCCGTCTCCCCGCCCTATACATGCTGTATGCCGGCACCCCGGAGTACCGCACCGGCCTGGAGTGCAAGCAGCACAGCGAGCCCGCCTGCCAGCGGTGCGAGCGGGCCGGTGTCTCGGTCGTCAGCGCGCTCACCATCAAGTACCGGGCCAGTTTCCTTTCGGGTGACGAGCTCGCCGTCGACAGTTTCCACCGTGCAACTCCCTGGGAAGACCTGGCCGATCCCGCTCTTCCTGCGGGTCGGCTCAGAGCCTTCTCCCTGCAGGACTACGTCGGCCCCTGCTCCGACCGGCTGCGCGGCTTCCTCGCCGACAGCCAGGCCGGCGCGTCCGAGATCGCCAAGCGGATCTTCTCTCCGGTCCACAGTCTGCGCCTGGCCCAGTTCTCGGCCATGCTCGCCGAGCCGGTCGACACCGAGGACAACATGGTCTTCGCGGACCTCCCTGACGACCGCGGCCACTTCAGCGAGCCGTACTTCGTCCATGTGCTCCAAGGCCTGCGAACCGGTCTGCCCCAGTACGTACGCGACGCTGAGCAAGGCCACGCGGTACCGGCCTGGGTGTCGGACTCGCTGGCGGGGATCGTCATCATCGATGTCTGATCGACGGTGGGGGCGTAATCGATCGCCGAGTTGATCAGGATCGACCGGCTTGGCCCCGGGGCCGAATAACGGTCTCGGGGCCACTTGACCAGACGTTCCCCGCTAAGGGCGACCAAGGGCGCGGTAGGCCCAACCGGCGGCCCGCCAGCGGGCGGGGTCGAGGGTGCCGCGGCCGTCAATCACCCGCGGGGCGGCGACGCGGGCGGCGATGGCCTTGGGGTCGAGGCGGGTGAACTCGAGCCACTCAGTCAGGTGCAGCAGCAGGTCGGCGTTGTCGGCCGCCTCGATCGGGTGGTCGGCGTATTCGAGCTGCGGGTGGGCCTTGCGGGCGTTGTCGAGGGCCTTGGGGTCGAAGACGGTGACGGTGGCGCCGAGCTGGTGCAGCTTCTGGGCGACAGCGAGGGCCGGGGAGTCGCGGATGTCGTCGGTGTCGGGCTTGAAGGCGGCGCCCCAGACGGTGATGTTCTTGCCGTTGATGACGCCGTTGCACTGCTCGCGGGCGAGGTCGACCATGCGCTCGCGGCGGCGGTTGTTGATCGTGTCGACCTCGCGCAGGAAGGTCAGGGCCTGGTCGGCTCCGAGCTCGCCGGCGCGGGCCATGAAGCCGCGGATGTCCTTGGGTAGGCAGCCGCCACCGAACCCGAGGCCAGGCCTCATGCCGCGTCGGCCGATCCTGGCGTCGTGACCCAGCGCCTCGGCCAGCAGCTGGACGTCGGCGCCGGAGGTCTCGCAGACCTCGGCCATCGCGTTGATGAAGGAGATCTTCGTGGCGAGGAAGGCGTTCGCGGCGGACTTCACCAACTCCGAGGTGGCCAGGTCCGTGACGATGACCGGCGTGCCGGATTCGATGATCCTGCCGTAGGCCTGGCGGATCACCGACTCCGCGCGGGTGTTCTCGCCGGTGAAGCCGAGAACGATCCGGTCGGGGTGAAGGGTGTCCTCGACCGCGTAGGACTCGCGCAGGAACTCGGGGTTCCAGCAGACCTCGACCTGGTCGCCGGCGGGGGCGAACTCGCGCAGGATGTCGATCACCTGCGGGGCGGTGCCGACCGGGACGGTGCACTTGCCGACGATCACGGCGGGCCCGGTCAGTCGGGGGGCGAGCTGGCGGGCGGCGGAGAACAGGTGAGTGAGGTCGTAGGCCATCTCGCCGGGCTTCTGCGGGGTGCCGACGCCGATGAAGTGCAGGTCAGCGAAGGCTGCGGCCTCCGCGTAGGAGGTGGTGAACCGCAGCTGCCCGCTGGCGGTGTGCTTGGCCAGGAGCTCGTCCAGGCCGCGCTCGAAGAACGGGGCCCGGCCGGCGTTCAGGGCGGCGACCTTGTCGGGGTCGATGTCCATGCCGAGAACCTGGTGGCCGAGTTCGGCCATTGCGGCGGCGTGGGTCGCACCGAGGTAGCCGCAGCCGATGACGGTGAGCTTCACGAACGGTGTCCTTCCGAGAGGGGTGGGGCCGCCGGTCCGGGCCCGGCCCTCTCTCGAGGACGGGGCGGTCAGGCGCCGGGCCGGGCGGCCAGGTTGCGGTGGATGCCGTGGCGGATGAACGGCGGGATGGTCAGGACGGCCAGGTGCTCGGGGGCGAAGAACTGGAGCTTGACGCCCTCCGCGAGTGGAAGGGCCTGCTCGTCGCCGTCCCAGGTACCGGCGAAGAAGGTGATGATCTGGCCGGAGCCGACGCCGTCCTTCGTCTCGAAGAGCTCGGCCAGGTCGTCGACGGCCAGGCCGGCCTCTTCGTCGAGTTCGCGGACGATCGCGGCGGACGGGTCCTCGCCGGGGTCGCAGCCGCCGCCCAGCAGGCTCCAGTGGTCAGGCCAGGCGATGCCTGCGATGTCGTCGCGCAGGTGCAGCAGGAGCTCGCCGCGCCGGTTGGTGATGATCGCGACCGCTCCGCGCGGTTCGGCGGCGGACGGCTCGTCGGGGAGAGTCTGGGAGTCCATCCCCTCACCGTAGTGAGCCGACGGCCCGTCATGCTGCCGCCTCCACCGGCTGGTCGTTGAACCAGGCCGCCGCCATGAGCGACTGCATCCGGGTCCGGTCGAACCGCCCGCCGGGCTTCAGGCCGCCGGCCAGCAGCGGCCGCAGCGAGCGCGGCGCCTGGTCGAGGGCGGCGCTGATCTGGGCGGTCGCCCAGGGCTCCAGCGGGCCGCTCAGCCAGCTCGGGACCGGGGAGGCGAACCCAAGCTTGTCCCGGCTGCCCCAGACCTCGGACGGAAGTCCGAGCGCCTTCGCGGCATCCCGCAGGATCCGCTTGCCGGCCGCCGGAGCGCCGATCTTGTACTCGACCGGCAGCCGGTAGCAGAACTCGACCAGGTCCCGGGCCAGGAACGGCGAGCGCCGCTCCAGCGCGAAGGCGGAGGCCAGCTTGTCGCTGGTCATGACCAGCGGGCGCCAGGCCGTGGCCAGGTCCGCGAGCGTCAGCCCGCGGGCCAGGTCCCCGCCGGCCCGGTCCAGGGCGTCGGCGACGACCTCGCGCAGGCGCCCGTCCGGGTCCGCTCCGCGCAGGATGAGCCGGACGATCGCCTCGGCCGGCTCCAGCGGCTCGCCAGCCGGGTGCAGGAGCTTGGAGGCCAGCGGCCGGTAGGCCTCCAGCCCGGCGTCCAGCACCGCCTGCGGCCCGAACAGGACGAGCGCGTGGCGGACGTAGCCCATCAGGAACTCGTCCGGCCCCAGCCCACCGACCACGACCCGGATGCCCCGCTCGGCGACCGCCCGGTAGGCCATGTGTTCGGAGAACGTGGACGCGTTGCCCATCGGGTAGTCCAGCGCGTGCATGATCTCCGGCAGCGTGCGGGCGAAGTCCGCGGCGGTCGGCTCGATCACCACCAGCTCGGCGCCGATGTCCCGGGCGACGACGGCCGCCGTCGCGGACTCGTCCAGGCGGTCCTGGCCGGGGTAGCGGACCGTGACGCAGACCTGCGGCCGCATCAGGTAGGCCAGCACCGACGAGTCGAGCCCGCCCGAGAGCAGGAGCGCGAAGTCGGAGCCGGGGGCTCGCAGCGGAACCCGGTCGGCCAGCAGAGTGGAGAACCTGGCGAGCGCGGTGCGATAGTCGCCCTGCCAGGGCTCCAGCCCCTCCAGCGCCCACCAGGTCTGCTGAGCGAGGGAGCCGGAGGCGACGTCGAAGGCCAGCAGGGTGGCCGGGGCGAGGAACTGGATGCCCTGGAACGGGGTGTCGACGCCGGTCGGCGTCTCGATGCTCAGCATCTCCGGGCGGACGACCAGCGGGGCGGTGCCGTAGCCGGTCAGGGTGGTGACCTCGGAGGCGAACGCGAGGCGGCCGCCGTCCAGGCGCCAGTAGAGGGGCTTCTCGCCGAGCCGGTCCCGGGCCAGGAACAGCCGGCCCTCGCGCGGGTCGTAGGCGGCCAGCGCGAACATGCCGTCCAGGGCGGCCAGGCAGGCCGGCCCCATCTTGGCCCAGGCCCGCAGCACCAGGTGGGCGTCGCTTTCACCGGGCTCCAGCGGGATGCCCCAGGCCGCGGCGACCTGCCGGTAGTTGTAGATCTCGCCGTTGAACGTGAGGACGACGCCGCTGGCCAGGTCTTCGTAGGGGCCGGGCCGGGCGGTGGTGTCGACGATCAGCAGGGTGTTCATGGACAGCACCGCCCGGCCGTCAGCCGAGGTGAGGTGCCGGGTGCCGTCGGGGCCGCGGTGGTGCTGAGCGAGGCCCATCGCGGCGACTGTCGGCTGGTGGCGGGCGGCGTCAGCGCCGGCCAGTCCTGCGATTCCGCACATCTGGTTGTCACCCCCGAGCGTGAATCGGTGAAGGCCCCCGCCAGAAGGTCTGTGGTCCGGTCCGGCGGAGGCCCGGGACATCAGACAACCGCGTCCCACCGGGCCGGGGCAGGGCTCGCAGGGGGGCTCACAACTCGCGAAAGCGGTTCACCGCGAGCGGCGAAGGCAATACCCTCTGTGATCCGGCGTCAGGTGCCGGGTGTACGACTTCTCGTGCCCAGTCGCGTACGACTTCCGCGCAGAGCCGCGCGGGACCGATTGAGGGGGACGCTGTGGCGTCGACCACCCGCCGGGCCAAGCTTCCGAACGACGCGCTGGCCCGGATGATCGAAAAGTGTGAGGGAGCCAGCCACAAATCGCTGGCTCTGCGGGTGAACCAGCTCGCCCACGAAGCCGGGCTGACCACGACGTATACGCATACCTCGGTCGCGAACTGGTGCCGCCGGGGCATGGTCCCCGATTGGCCGGTGCCCAAGCTGTTGGCTCAGGCGATCGGCGAACGGCTCGGCCGGCCCGTGCAGTTGGCGGAGATCGGTATGGCGGATGCGGAGACACCGGACACTGCGGTGGGGTTGGATTTCCCGCGAGACCCTGCCGACGCCGTCCGCGTCGCCACTTCGTTCTGGAGCAGTGTGAACCGCCGCGACTTCCTCACCGGATCCAGCTTCGCCGTCTCCGCGTTCGCCACCCCGGTGACCCGCTGGCTGGTCACCCCCGCCGATGACGATGCCGCCCACCGAGGCCGCGGCCGGGTCGGTGCCGCTGACATCGCCGAACTGCGGGAGGCCGCCGACGACGCCCGGCGGTGGGACTCGAAGTATGGCGGCGGGAATTGGAAGGCCAACTCCGTCACGGCCTGCCTGCAGGAACGCGCGGTGCCGCTGCTGAACGGCTCGTTCAGCGACGACGTGGGCCGCGAGCTGTTCTCGGTGACCGCCGAGTTGTCCCGTCTGGCAGGGTGGACCGCCTTCGATGTCGGCCAGCACGACGCCGCCCAGCGGCACTTCATCCAGGCCCTCCGCCTCGCGCGGGCCGGCGGCGATGTCGAGCTCGGCTGCTATGTGCTGACCACGATGGCGATGCAGACCCTGCTGCGGGGCTTCGCCGGCGAGGCCATCGACATGACCCAGGGCGCCTTTCAGCGGGCCAAGGGAGAGTCGGCCCCCAGGGTGCTGGCCTTCACCAAGCTGATCGAGGCTCGGGCCCATGCCCGCGACAACAACGCCAAGGCCGCCTCGGCCGCGCTGGCCGCCTCCGAGAGCCTGCTCGACCAGGCCCGCGACGGCGCCGGGGAACCGGCGTGGATCGACTTCTATCACCACGCCCGGCTCTCTGCCGACGCTGCCGAGATCTTCCGTGACCTGAAGAACCCCAAGGCCGCGCTGGCCTGGAACGCCCAGGCCGTGGCCATGCAGTCCGGGGTGTTCACTCGCTCGGTCGGCATGCGGCTGGCGATCGTCGGGACCGCTCACCTCCAGGACCGCGACCTGGACCACGGGCTCAAGCTCGGCAACCAGGCCATCGATGTCCTCGCCCGCGTTCAGTCGACCCGCGCCTTGGACTACGTCCGCGAATTCAATGGGGCCCTCGCGCCGTGGCGCCGGGAAACGGCCGTGCGGGAGTTCCTCAACCGCACCCGCACCGAACTCGGCATGGCGGCCTGAGGCGGCATCGCCAGCCGGTGGTGATGCCGTCTCGACTGAACTGCCGTTCAATCCCAGAGGGTACATATCCCATAAATCGGTCACCGCAGTCGGCGTGAATGCCGGCTGCGGTGACCGATCTGCGCGTGCTGCGGGCGGCTCAGGTGACCGGCTGCGGAGGGCTGGGCTGGTTGGGCAGCAACCGCAGCCGTGGCGCGATCGCCTCGGCGAGTTGCTTGCGGAGCTGGCGGTTCTCGGTCTGCGATAGGTGCAGGGCCCGGACGAGGGCCTCGACATCGGCTCTCAACTGCTCGATCTGCTTGAGGTCGACAGCCCGCAATTCCTTGGCCTTGACGAGTTGGGCTCGCAGGCGCTTCTCGGCGTCGGGTGTGGCACCGCGGGCGCGGACGTGCTCGTAGAACTCGTTCTTGAGGTCGAGGTGGCGCTGGGTCAGGGCATTGCGGGGCACTCCCGCTTCCTGGGCGAGGGCAACGATGGTCAGGGCGCCGTTGGAGTGCTGGGCGGTCCCGTGGACGATGCGCTCCATGGCCGCACGGATGCGTTCGCGTTCATCGACGGCTGGTGTCATCGGGAGCCTCCTCGGCGGTGGTGCGCTCGCGCCTGTGCTGGTCGGCAAGAGCGCGCAAACGGTCGGCGGTTGCCCGAAGCCGGTCGGCGAGCGGGCCGGGGATGAGTTGGGTGCCGGCCTGCCGCTCCAGTTCGGCGGCCTTGGCTGTGAGGCTGGCCGCGTGGTGGTCGGTGCGGGCGATGTTCGAGCAGGTGGCGACGCACCGGTTCAGGCTCGGGGTGTCGGCGGGCTTTTGCTGGTGGCAGAGGGCCTTGGCCGGGTTATAGACGCAGGTCAGATAGGCGTCCGGGTTGTCGTGGACGGCCAGTGTGGGGTTGTGCAGGAGCGCGCGGGCCTGGCGGGCGGTGATGATCAGTCCGGGGAACGCGGGCGCGTTCGCCGCGGCGTGGATCGCCCGGCGCGCGGCCGGTCCCGAGATCCCGATGCCCGCGGCCCGATCTGCGTGCAGTTGAGCGAGGGTGTCGGCGCTCGCGCGTGCGGTCTCGATGTCGAGAAGGTCGTGGATGCCGTCGCGGCTGCGGGCGGCATAGCCGACGCTGACTGTGGTCCGCAGATGGCCGTACTGAACGGCGAGCGCGACCAGCCCGCCGGGTCGGCGGGCGATGTGCCAGGCCAGGGTTCGCCGGAAACGAGCAGGCGCGATCGCGCCGCGGGGATCGTCGGGAACGATCTCGTAGGAGCGGCTCATGCTCTGGGCGAGGCCGGACGCCCACTTCGCGAAGTCCTCGATCCGGGTCGACAGGGTCTCGAAGCTCAGCGCCTGACGTCCAGGCTTGTTGCGGGGGTAGTCGTGGATGGAGGAGTTGAACAGCAACTCGCCTTCAGGGACCATCCGTTCGAGAACGCGGACCGCGGAGACCACGGGAGCGATGGCGACCCAGGGAACCTCGCGGAGCTCACCGCCGGGCAGATGGTTGCCGTCCTCGCCGCGCGCATTCTTGAAGGTGTGGCCCCGGATCAGGTGCCGTTGCCCCGTGTCCTGCGGGTTCGGGCAGCAGCCCGAGCGCAGGGCCAGAACCTCGCTGGGTCTCATGCCGGTCAGGTAGGACAGGACGATGAATGCGGCGGTGCCCAGGTGTCGCATCAGGGTGGACGTCTCGGAGAGGTCGATTGCCGGCGTCCAGGGCTTGCCGTCGACGCGCCCGGTGATGGTGGTGGTCAGCGGACAGCCGCCGGGGTTGCGCCGCAGGTGTTCCTTCCAGCGTGGATCACGCAGTTCGAGGGTGAGCTGACTGCGGGAGGCGCCGGTGAGGTGGACTATGTAGCCGTTGGCGATCGATGGCCTGCCGTTCATGATGCGGCTGGGTATCGGCCGGTCGTTCGCGGCGAGGTCGTCCAGGTAGGCCCGTAGTCGCTTCCGGCCGTCCGGAGTTGACTGGACCGCGCTGATCGCGCGGGTGGTGATGCTCTGGCCCTCGTTCCAGGCCGCGAGGATGTCGTCGGCGAAGCCGTCGACCATCCGCAGGGCCCAGATCAGCAGCGGGCCGATCGTGGCGGGGCTGACGGGATCGGTGACGTTCTCACCGCCAGCGCTGGCCGCCGGGAGGAAGTCATCGACTCCCTCCCGGTTCCAGGGTGGCTCGGCGATGCCGATGGGTAGGCCGCCGTAGGCGTCGAACGTCCAGAGCCTGGTCAGCGACGCCAGCTGCTTGCCGACGGTGTTGCGGTTGGGGTTCGGCCGAGCGACCAGGTGCAAGCTGTAAGCCCGCCAGACCTCCTCCGTGCAGTCCGCGAGGGTCAGCTCCCGCTGGTCCAGCCAGCGGGCCAGCTGACGCCAGTGCAGGATCGACCGGTAGATCTGGCCGTCACCCAGCCGGGTCCGCCAGGCGGCCGCCTTGCCGATCATCGCGATGTCCGGCAGAGCCGTGTTGATCATCAGCCAGCCCAGGTAGCGGAACTCCTCACGGGTGGCCGGCGGGAAACGGTCCCAGTGGATGGTGGCCCGTGACGCTGCGGGGTTCGCACCGAGCGCGGCCAGCGGCCAGACGTGCTCGCCATAGGCGGCGACCCCACCTGGGCCGGCCGCACTCTCGGGCAGGACGGAGGGTGTACTGGGGCCCGGACGGGCCGGGCGCTCGGCGATCAGGGCTGTCACTGGTCGAAATGTCCGTTCAGGAGGTGGTCGATCATCTGCCGGTCCAGGTCGCTGGCCGTGGCCAGCGCCGCCCGCCAGACCTCGTCGCCGATCCGGGGGTGCCTCTTAAGGTCCTCAAGGCGGGCATGGGCGTCGGCGAACGGGCCCCGCCACTCCGCCGGATCGAGGGCCCCGCGCAGGTTGCCCAGCGCTTGGTGCAGCAGAGCGAGCCGGGGGTAGTGGGCCGGTGCGACCCGGGCGTTGGGGCATGCGGTGCAGAGCAGGAACGACGCCCGGCAGCCCATTCCGCTCTCGCCGAAGGGGCTGTCCATGTAGTCGGAGCACCCGGTGGTGGCCGTCTCCTGGGCGTCCCCTGCCGCCTTCTCAGTGAGTCGGGCGGCGAAAACGGTGAGCCGGGCGGCGTCGGCCGCTTCCTGTGCGCCTTCGGCGATCACGTCGATGGCTGCCTCGTGGACCTGGGGCTCACCCATGACATAGACCCTGTCGTGGGTGTCCTGGCTGTTCTGCCCCGGCTCACGGCGGTGCAGCACGTTGACCGTCTTGCGTCCGCGCCGCAGCGGCGAGCCGGGCAGGCCGGCCCTGACCGCCCACTCCCGGCAGTCGTCCGACGTGACGCCCAGACCGAACGGGCCGACCCGCAGGGGGACTGCGCGGGCGGTGCCCTGCTGGGCGGGCGGGAGCGGCAGGCTCTCGTGCCAGACGATCAGCCGGTCGACCTCCGCATCGCTGGCCGCGATGAAGGCGCGGGCGAACTCCGTGACCTCCAGGATCTCGGTGATCAGCCGACCTGCCGAGCTGGCGCCGACGTCGGCCAGGTTGCGGCTCTCGAAGTGGTGGCCGCTGCCACGGCGCCGCTTCTCCAGTGTCAACCGGTAGACCACCGGCGTCGGAGCCGATCCGGAACCGGAGGTCGTCGTGGGGACCGCCAGCTCGAAGGCGGTGGTCGCGTTGAGGCCGAGTTCGGAGACCAGCAGCACCACCAGGGCCGCCGCTTCGACGCGGGTCAGGTAGAGGCGCTTCCAGGTCGCCTCCGCCCCCTCGCCGCCCAGCGCCAGCCGATACCGGTTGATCACGCGCATCTTCCCGGACTCGTCCTCGTAGCGCGGGACATGCCCGGTGCGGGCGAGCTCGTCAAGTGCCTCGCCCACCAATCCCTGAGGGGTGGCCGCGTCGACCTTCCCGGTCCGCCAGGCCGTCAGCAGTTCGGCGTTGTGCCTGATCCGCAGCAGTGCGGAGCGGAGCGTGCTCCTGGCGGCGGCCCTCACCGCCTGGAACTCAGCGGGAGTGAACGCCTTCTCCTGGACCTTGACGCGCGGAAGGCGCGCGGCCATCGCCTCCCGCACCGGCATGGGCAGCCTCGCGTCCAACTTCAGGAAACCGGCCACGTCGGTGAGCTCTCGGTAGCCGATCCGGTTCGGGGACCGACGCAGTTTCCAGGCCGACCACAGTGCCGCGCTCAGCTGCGGAATGTCCCGCGGCGGGCTCTCTTGCGAGGCGACGAACTGCGCGAAGCGCCGCAGCATCTCCCAGGTGGCCTTGCTCGTCTCCACGGAGTCCCATCCGCCGCCAGGAGCGCACTTCTGGGCGAACAGCACGGCCAACGACCGCCTCATGGCCGGCGCCAGGGGCAGAGCGCCAAAGTCGTACGACTTCTCACCGCCGCCCTTGACGAGGTGGCGGACCATCAGCTCCCCGTCCGCCAGAACGACCGGACGCTGGAACGTGCCATCGGGAAGTGCCGCCTTGCGGCCCCGCCCGCTCACGCCGACACCAGGGTCGGCGCGAGCTTGCCGTCAATGTCCTGGATGCCCTCGCTCTCCTGGGCGATCCGCGCCAGCAGCGCGGTCACCCTTGCCTGCGACACCTCCTCGCCGCCGCCCTCCCCCAGCGGGGCGGGCTCGGCCAGCAGGGCCCTGAGCTGAAGGTCCGAGACCGGAGCCAGGTAGATTCCGCGCGTCGTCTCGATGTCTCGATGGCCGAGCAGGTCCTGCACCATCCGCCACGGATCGCCGTAGAGCATGCGGAAGTCCCGGCGCTCTTCCGGGCTCAGGCCCATCCGCAGGTCGACCACGTGGTGGAGCACCACCAGCATGTGCAGCGCGAAAGAGTGCCGGCACATGTGCGGCGTACAGAACGGCGACTCGCCCTGCCCGTCCGGCGACAAGATCACCTCACAGCGCTTCGACGCAGCCTGGAACACCCCTTCCCACGAATGCGGCTGCAGCGGCAGCCCCGACTCGTTCAGCCACAACCACAGCGGCTCCGGACCCGCCGGGCCCTCGGTGAACAGCAGCATCCGCTCGCTGACCGTCAGCTGGGACAGCGGCTTCCTCCCCACCACCCCATCCTGGTCTCGCCAGTTCACGACCTTCTCCCGTCGGCCCGACACCCCGGTCACCAGCCGCCAGACTGGAAGGTTCTCGTACCGGCCCTTCGCCTGCGCTCGCCCTACCGCCGCCGCGCGAGTCGACTCCACATAGCTCTCGATGCCGCCGACCACAGACGTCGCAACGTAGAACGTGCGGCCGCGCTTGGACTTCGTCACCTGCTGGGCCAGGCGCCCGACGCAGTACCGGCCGGCTGCGAGCCGGGCCTGGGGCACCTCGAACGTCAGCAGGGAAGCACCCTCCGTCAGCCGCATCCCGGAGGCGAACAGCGTCTCCGCGAAGGCGACGTTGCGGTCCTCCAGACGTCCGCTCCACCTGCTGGAAGGCAGGCCATCGGCCCCGTAGCCTCGCAGCCCTACGTCGACCCACTGCCGAAACGCCCTTGGTGTCAACCAGTGAACATCACTGGACCTCGCGTCCTTCGCCCTGGCCTCTGCACTCTCAACCACCTCGCCATGACGGGTAGTTATCAACCTGGTGGTCACCGGGCTGGCTGCCATGTGGCCGCTCTTCTCTGCCCACCTGTAGAGCCGCGCGAGAGCGGCCAGGCCACGGTTCCACCTGGCGCCGCCGACCGTCGCCGGGTTTCGCGGTGACCTCGTTCGCCACTCCTCGAAGTCCCATAGATCGTCCGCGGTCGCCTCGTTCCACACCTTGCCCCGGGACCACAGAAAGTCGAAGAAGAGGCAGTAATCCTCGGTGTAGTCCTCCTTCGTTGTGGGCGCCAGCCTCGCGAAGGAGGACCGACAGAGGAACGTGCTCAGCGCCTCGTCTATTCGATGGTCCGGCGACAGAAGGATCGGACTTCCGGGGTGGATACCGGCCCGCTCCTCTCGCTCCGCAAGGTTTTCCCAACCCGCCAGTGCGGGCACTCGATCAGGCACTACCAACCGGGTCTCGGGCACCCAGTAAACTCGCCAACCCGGCATGTGACCGCCCTATTCGATGAGGCTTCAACACGCCAATCTAATAGAGAAGTCGGCGCACATCACCAGTCGCCACCCCGTCGGTGGCCAGCCGGTGGCGATCCGCGCGAGCTGCGGCGGGCGCAGCAGCACGGCCAGCAGGACCACCACCACGGCCCCCGTCACCAGGGCCCGCGCCCAGCGACGCCGCCCGGGTGCCGGCCGCGGACTACCCGGCTCCGCCCGTCGGGGCAGCAGCAGCGGCGCCGCCCAGCAGCCGGCCAGGACGGCCAGCGCGACCGTTGCCGTCCCGAACCACCCTCCTGGCCAGGACAGTTGGCCGCCCGGCAGCTCGGCGCCACGGCGTGCCACCAGGGCGAGCCAACCGGCGGGCACTCCGGCCGCTTCCGCGAACAGACCGGCCGGGGCCGGGAGGAGCGGGTGCAGGGCGAGCACCCCGAAGCCGAGCAGCGTCGCCGGGGCCACCGCCGGCTCGGCCAGCAGGTTGCAGGGGATGCCCACCAGGCTGACGTGCCCGGACAGCACCACCGTCACGGGCGCGCACAGCGCCTGGGCGGCCGCCGTCGCCGCGAGCGCGCCTGCCAGGTGGTACGGCCAGCGGCGGGCCCGCAGGGCCTCGGCCCAGTGCGGACCGAGGACGAGCAGCCCCGCGGTGGCGAGCACCGACAGCAGGAAGCCGAACGAGCGCGCCAGGAACGGGTCCAGCAGGACCAGCACCAGGACCGCCCCGGCGAGCGCGGGCACCGCCTTGCGAGGACGGCCGACGGCCAGGGCCAGCATGCCGATCAGCCCCGTCCCGGCCGCCCGCAACACGCTGGGCTCGGGTCGGCAGACGGTGACGAAGGCCAGTGTCAGCGCGGTGCCGAGCAGGGCGCCGGTGCGCAGCGACAGCCCCAGCAGCACGGCCAGCCCGCGCCGTTCCGGGGTGCCGGCCTGCCCGGGCGCGCCCAGCAGCGCACCGAGCACGATCGCCAGATTGGCCCCGCTGACCGCCACCAGGTGGACCAGGTCGGTGGCGCGGAAGGCGTCGTCGAGGTCGTCGGGCAGCCGAGAGGTGTCGCCGACCACCAGCCCCGGGAGCAGCCCGCGCGCGTCCGTCGGCAGTTCGTCGGTGGCCGAGCGCAGGCCTTCGCGCAGCCGGCCGGCGATCCGCTGCGGCAGGCTCGGCGGCGCCAGCTGCCGGGGCGGCCCGTGGACGACCAGCAGCGCGGCGGACTCGGTGTCATGGCCCTCCCCCGCCGGCTGAACCTCGGCCTCCGCCGCCAGCCGCTGGGACGGCAGCAGCCGCTGCCAGGGCTCGTTCGCCGCCCCTCGGGCCATGACCGTCACGGGCGTGCGCGTGCGGGTGCTCCGCCCGTCCGGGAGCAGGGTGACACGGTCGGCCACCGCGTCCACGGTGACGAGCGGCTGCCCGCCGGTGAGGCCTCCCCGGGCGGTGTGGGGCTTCGGGTCACCCGCGACGGTCAGCTCCACCTCCACCGCGGGGGAAGGCGTTCTCGGCTCGGTGGCCACGGACGCACGGGCGAGCTCCGGCAGTGGCCCCCGGTGGAGGTCTGAAGTGTGCAGCGGGGTGGCGATCGCGGCCGCCGCGCCGGTGAGCAGGACGGCGGCCAGCGTCACCGCGGCGCCGCGCCGGCGCAGGACCCCCGGCCGGGCGAGCAGCACGCCGGCCGCGAGCACGGCAAGGCCCGCCACGGTGAACGCGAGGGCCTGGTAGCCCGGTTCCAGGCGTAGGAGCGCCGCTGTGACCGTCCAGGCCGAAGCGGCGGGTAGCAGCAGCCGGAAGTCGGCCCCGGGAGAGTGGGGCGCAGGGGCCGGACCGACCGGCGTGGTGGCGACGGACATGGCGGTACCTCCCTTCGGTGGCCGGGGAAGCGGGCAAGGATGACGGCGATGGGGGCGTCAGAGGGTGAGGAGCGGTCGAAGTTCCGCGTACGTCCGGGCACCGATGCCGCTGACCTGCCGGAGTTGGTCGAGGGAGCGGAAGGAGCCGTGAGCGGCGCGGTAGGCGAGGATGCGCTGGGCGAGGGTGGGGCCGACGCCGGGGAGGGTGTCGAGCTGTTCGAGCGTGGCGCGGTTGAGGCTGACGGGTGGTCGGGGCACGGCGGGGCCCTGAGGTCCGCTCCCGCTGCCGCCGGCGACGGCGGGAGGCGCGGGGGCGGGAGCCGGTTCGCCGACCAGGATCTGCTCACCGTCCGTCAGGACGCGGGCCAGGTTGAGGCTCCTGGTGTCCGTCTCCGGCAGCGGACCGCCTGCCGCCCGCAGGGCGTCGGCCACCCGGGAGCCGGCGGGCAGGGTGTGCAGGCCGGGGAGGTGGACCCGCCCGCCGATGTCCACGACGACGGCCGCCATCCCGGCGCCGGAGCCGGACTCGGCGCCGGGCTCGGCTCCTGGCCCGGCTCGGGACGCAGCGGCGGTGGCGTCGGTGGGGAGGGACGGATCGGCCCCCGCCGGTGCCGCGACCGCCGCCAGCGCGGGGACGGGGAGCGTCTCCGGCCGGGCCAGCCAGAAGTGCTGGACGGCGTATCCGACGGCGAACAGCAGCAGGATGGCCAGCCCGGCGACCGCACGCCGGTCGAGTGCCAGCGCCGGGGCGAACGAACGGAATGAGGGGAGTGAAGGCGACGAGGGAGGGGAGGGGATCGGCGGACGTGCCCCGGCCTCCGGTGGATCCGCAGCGTCGCCCGGATCCGGCGCGGCACCCTTATCCGGCGGCGCCGGAACCGTTGTCGGCACCGCCATGCGCACCGGCGACGGCGGCCCGGTGGCAGGCGCCGCCCGGCCCCCCGATCGCGACGCGGTCGGCGCCGGGGAGCCCTCCCCCGAGCCACCCTCCGGTTCGTCACTCGTCGGCAGCAACGCGGCCATCCGCAGCCGCACCGTCTCGTTGATCGCACGGCGCTTCGCCGCGCCCAGGCTCATGGTCGTCATGCCGAGGACGGTAGGAGTCCTCTGGCGGTAGCGCGGAATTCAACGAAACCCTGTGGATAACCCGGGGGTTGTGGACAAAATGCGTCACTCACAGGAGTGGACGAGACTGTCTGAAGTTGACCACGCTGCTGACCGACGACAGCTCGGCCGACGACGACTCGACCGGCAACACCTCGACCGACAACCGACCGGTCGTCCACGGGTCCGGCCGCCCGAGGCCACCCGCACGCCTCAGCGCGGCGCGACCACCACCGCCAGGAGCCCCGGCCCGACGTGGGCGCCGATCACCGCCCCCACCTCGCCCACGTACAGCTCCCGCAGCCCCGGCACCCGGGCCCGCAGCCGCTCCGCGAGCGGTTCGGCCCGGTCCTCGGCCGCCAGGTGGTGCACGGTGATGTCGACCTCCTGCTCCCCCGACCGATCGACCGCGATCTCCTCCAACCGCGCGATCGCCCGCGACGCCGTCCGCACCTTCTCCAGCGGCTCGATCCGCCCGCCGTCCAGGTGCAGCAGCGGCTTGACCGCCAGGGCCGAGCCGAGCAGCGCCCGCGCCGCCCCGATCCGGCCGCCCCGCCGCAGGTGCTCCAGGGTGTCGACATAGAAGAACCCGCTGGTCCCGGCCGTCCGCCGGGCGGCCGCCTCGGCCGCCTCCGCCAGGCCCTGCCCGGCGGAGATGGCCTCGGCCGCCGACAGCACCCCGTACCCGAGCGCCATCCCGACCAGTCTGCTGTCCACCACCCGCACCGGTACGGGCGCATCGGCGGCGGCCAGCCGGGCGGCCTCGACGGTGCCGGACAGTTCGCCGGAGATGTGTACCGAGACGATCCCCTTCGCCCCGGCCTCGGCGGCCGCCCGGTAGGTGGCGGCGAAGGTCTCCGGGTTCGGCCGGGAGGTGGTCACACGCTGCTTGCCGCGCAGCGCCTCGGCGACGTCCTTCGGGGAGATCTCGACGCCCTCGCTCAGGACCGAGTCACCGACCGCGACGCTCAGCGGGACCACCGTGATCCCGTGCCGGTCGAGGGCGTCCTGCGGCAGATAGGCCGTGGAGTCGGTGACGAGCGCGAGGTCGGAGGGCATGAGCCGGAGGTTACTCCCCGTCGGTCCGGGACGACAGCGCCTGGTCCGGGCACCAACCGAAGGCCTCGTCCCTCACCCCGACCCCCACCCCGACCCGCACCCCGACCCCCACCCCGACCCGCGCCCCTTCCCGCGCCTCGCGCCGCACCACCGGCTCAGCCGGCCGAGGGCCCCGTCGAAGGCCCGGCCGAGGGCTTGCGCAGCCGCTGCGCCAGCTTGGCCAGCGGATCGGCGAGACCGAGCAGCTCCTCCGCACTCGGACGCCCCTTCCCGTCGGTCAGCCCGGCCCGAGCCGCACTCCTGGCCGCGCCCCCGGAACCGGAGGAACCGGCGGAAGCGGCGGAACCGGAGGAACCGGCCGAACCCGAGCCACCCGCAGCGCCCCCGGAGGAAGCACCCCCCGAGGCGTCCCAGTGCCGCAGCGCCCCCGCCTCGCTCTCGCACTCCTGGCTCAGCCGGCTCAGCTCGTCGTCCGCGAACCGCTGCATCCGGTCCTGCGCCGCCCAGCGCATGGTCTCCGCCGAGTGCGTGATCCGCTCGGCCCGCTCGCGCAGCTCGGGCAGCTTGGCGGCGATCCGCCCGGTGTCCGGCTCGCGCTCCAGCATCCGCAGTTCGCCGTCGAGCTCGGCGGCGTGCTCGTCGAGCCGCTTCAGCAGGGCGAGCGCCTCGCCGAGCTGGCCGTCCTGCGCGAGGCCGCTCTCCAGCACCTGCCGGGTGCCGTCGAGCGAGGTCCGCAGGCCGAGCCGGACGGAGGCGATCTGCGCGGCCGGGCCGACCTTGGTGTACGTCTTCGCCTTGAGGGTGGCGGTCTCCACGGCCCGGCGGGCGCTGGCCTCGTGCTTCTCGATCTTCGCGCCGACGGCCTTGGCGGCCTTGACCGTGCCGACCACGGCCAGCACCGTCACCGCGATCCCGAAGAGCAGGACCAGGCCGATCATCACGCCGAACACGTCCATCGTGCGCCACCTTCCGCCGTCGTTCCGGCCCCCACCGGGCCCAACGCGGGCCGCATCGCCGAGGGTTCCACGGTAGCCGCCGGACGCCGCCCGGGGGCAGCCCGAGCGGCCCCCGCGACCGGAGATCAGGGTCAGATCCGGGATCTCCCCGAGGACCCCCGAGCACACCGGAAAGCCCTGCGGGGCTCCGAACCAGCGCCGATCGGGCACCGAACGAGCGCCGCCCAAACCCGCGAAGCACCGAACGAGCGCCGCCCAAACCCGCGAAGCACCGGGCAGGCACCGCCCGAAGCCCCACGGAACGCCACGGAACGCCGGACGGGCGCCCCGAAGGACGCCCGCCCGATCACTCCGCGATCACTCCGCGAGTGCCGCGGTGCGGTCACGCCGCGGGGTCGCCCCCGCAGCAGCCGCACTCACCCGGTGACGATGTTCACCAGCTTCGGCGCCCGCGCGATCACCTTCCGCACCTCGGCCCCGCCGATGGCCGCGACGACCGCCGGCTCCGCCAGCGCCAGCGCCTCCAGCTCGGCGTCCGAGATGCCCGGCGCGACCTCCAGCCGCGCCTTGACCTTGCCCTTGATCTGGACCACGCAGGTCACCGTCTCGTCCACCACGTACGCCGGGTCGGCGACCGGGTAGTCGGTGTGCGCCAGCGAGTCGCCGTGGCCCAGCCGGCGCCACAGCTCCTCGGCGATGTGCGGGGCCAGCGGCGCGACGATCAGCACCAGCTGCTCGGCGACCGCCCGCGGCGTGGAGCCGCGCTTGACCAGGTAGTTGTTCAGCTCGATGGCCTTGGCGACGGCCGTGTTGAAGCGCAGCGCGGCCATGTCGCCGCGGATGCCGTCGATCGCCTTGTGCAGGGCGCGCAGCGTCGCCTCGTCGGGCTCGTCCTCGGTGACGACCAGCTCGCCGGTGGCCTCCGAGACGATGTTGCGCCACAGGCGCTGCAGGAAGCGGTACGAGCCGACGACGGCGCGGGTGTCCCACGGCCGGGAGACGTCCAGCGGGCCCATCGACATCTCGTACAGGCGCAGTGTGTCGGCACCGTACTCGTCGGCGATGTCGTCCGGCGCGACGGCGTTCTTCAGGGACTTGCCCATCTTCCCGGCCTCGCGCTTGACCGGCTCGCCCTGCCAGGAGTACTGGCCGTCGCGCTCCTCGACCTCGGCGGCGGGCACCGGGAAGCCGCGCTCGTCGCGGTAGACGTCGGCGGTGATCATGCCCTGGTTGAACAGCTTGTGGAACGGCTCGACGGAGGAGACGTGGCCCAGGTCGTGCAGCACCTTGTGCCAGAAGCGCGCGTACAGCAGATGCAGCACGGCGTGCTCGGCGCCGCCGACGTACAGGTCGGCGCCGCCGGCCGGCTTGGTCTCCGTCGGGCCCAGCCAGTACCGCTCGTTGGCCGGGTCGACGACCGCCGAGGAGTTCGACGGGTCGACGTAGCGCAGCTCGTACCAGCAGGAACCGGCCCAGTTGGGCATGGTGTTGGTCTCGCGGCGGTACTTCCTGACGCCGTCGCCCAGGTCCAGTTCGACGTTGACCCAGGCCTCGTTGCGCGACAGCGGGGTCTCCGGCGAGGAGGCGGCGTCGTACGCGTCGTAGGTGCGCGGCGAGTAGTCGTCGACCTCGGGGACCTCGACCGGCAGCATCGACTCGGGCAGCGCGTGCATGACGCCGTCCTCGTCGTAGACGATCGGGAAGGGCTCGCCCCAGTACCGCTGGCGGCTGAACAGCCAGTCGCGCAGGCGGTAGTTGACGGTGCCCTCGCCGATGCCGCGCTCGGCCAGCCAGGCGGTGGCGGCGGCCTTGGCGTCGACGACGCTCAGCCCGTCCAGCGACAGGTCGCCTTCGGCGCGGGCGGAGTTGACGATGACGGAGTCGTAGGTGTCGAACGCGTCGTCCCACTCGGCCGGGTCGGAGCCGCGCCCGTCGGTCGGCTCGACGACGCAGCGCATCGGCAGCGCGAAGGCGCGGGCGAAGGCGAAGTCGCGGTGGTCGTGGGCGGGGACGGCCATGATGGCGCCGGTGCCGTAGCCCATCAGCACGTAGTCGGCGATGAAGACCGGCACGGACGCGCCGCTGACCGGGTTGACGGCGTAGGCGCCGGTGAAGACGCCGGTCTTGACCTTGGCCTCGACCTGGCGCTCGACGTCCGACTTGGCGGCGGCCGTGGCGCGGTAGGCGGCGACGGCCTCGGCGGGGGTGGCGGCGCCGCCGGTCCACTCGGCGGGCACGCCCTCCGGCCAGGTGGCGGGGACGATGGAGTCGACCAGGCCGTGCTCGGGGGCCAGCACCATGTAGGTGGCGCCGAACAGGGTGTCGGGACGGGTGGTGAAGACGGTGATCTTCTGGTCACCGGGGGCCGCGAAGTCGACGCGGGCGCCCTCGGAGCGCCCGATCCAGTTGCGCTGCTGCAGCTTGATGGCCTCGGGCCAGTCCAGCAGGTCCAGGTCCTCGATCAGCCGGTCCGAGTACGCGGTGATGCGCATCATCCACTGGCGCAGGTTGGACTTGAACACCGGGAAGTTGCCGCGCTCGGAGCGGCCGTCCGCGGTGACCTCCTCGTTGGCCAGCACGGTGCCCAGGCCCGGGCACCAGTTGACCGGCACCTCCTTGGCGTAGGCCAGGCGGTACTCGCCCAGCGCCTCGTCGCGCTCGGCGACGGACAGCTCGGCCCAGGCGCGCCCGCCCGGCAGCTCGCGCGCGCCGGACTCGAACTCGGCGACCAGTTCGGCGATCGGACGGGCCTTGCGGGCGTCCGCGTCGTACCAGGAGTTGAAGATCTGCAGGAAGATCCACTGGGTCCAGCGGTAGTACTCCGGGTCGATCGTGGAGATCGAGCGGCGCGGGTCGTGGCCCAGGCCCAGCCTGCGCAGCTGCTGGCGCATGTTGGCGATGTTGGCCTCGGTGGAGACCCGCGGGTGGGTGCCGGTCTGCACCGCGTACTGCTCGGCGGGCAGGCCGAAGGCGTCGTAGCCCAGCGTGTGCAGCACGTTGTGGCCGGTCATCCGCTGGTAGCGGGCGAAGACGTCGGTGGCGATGTAGCCCAGCGGGTGGCCGACGTGCAGGCCCGCGCCCGAGGGGTACGGGAACATGTCCATGATGAAGCTGTGCGGCTTCGCGGCGACGTCTCCGGCCGCCGGGTCGGCCAGCGCACCGGTGGGGTTGGGGGCGTGGAAGGTGCCCTCCTTCTCCCAGATGTCCTGCCAGCGGGACTCGATCTCGGCCGCCAGCGCGGCGCTGTACCGGAACGGCTCGGTCGCGGTCTCGGCCGCGCCGGACGCAGGGGTCGTCTCGCTCATGGTCCTTCAAGCTCCATCGGTGTCAGTTGGCGAACCGCGCAGGCGGCCGGCCCGTTGACCCGGCCCGGGACGGGGTCGGGGGCGGAAAACAAAAAATCCCCTCGCAGGAGGGGACGCCACGCCGACTCCGGCACCGCCCGGGGGCGCAGCCGGTCCTGGTCAGCGCGGCCGGCTAAGGAGCAGGCGCACGGTTCGCATGGGCTCAGGGTACCGCAAGCGGGTCGGCGGGCCGCGGGGCATACCCGGCCGGGGGCCGCAAGCACGCACGCGGGGTCGTACCGGCCGAAGCACGCGGGGTCGTACCGGCCGAAGCGCGTGAGCGCCGGCCGTTCGGGCCGTACGGGCCGGGCAGGACCCGCGCTACCGCGCCACCACCCGCCCTACCGCGCCGCCGCCCGCCCCGCCGCGTCGAACTCCCGCAGTGCCTTCGCCAGCCGCTCGGACTGCATCCCCGCCGCGAGCGAGCGCGCCAGCGAAGCGGTGCGGGCCGCCTCCCGTTGGTCGCCGAGCCTGCGGTGGGCCTCGGCGAGGCGCACCATCAGCAGCGCCTTGGAGCGGGCCCGCCCCGGCCCGAGCCCGGCCACGGCCTCGGCGAGCAGCACCTTCGCCATCCGGTACCGGCCGAGCGCCAGCCGCCCCTCCCCCACCATCCCGGCGACACCGGCCCTGGTCTCCTCGGCGCCGGGCAGGCCGTCCAGCTCGGCGAAGGCCCGGACGGCGGCCTCGTCGGCCCGCTCGGCCTCGTCCCGGCGGCCGTACGCGCGGGCGAGCCGGCCGTATTGGCGGGCCCTGGCGGTGGGGCTGAGCGCGGCGCCGTGGGTGTCCAGGGCGGTCACGAGCGCGGAGACGGCGTCCAGTCCGCGCCCGCCGGGGCCCTGGGTGGCGAGCACGACCAGCGCGCCGAGCACCGCGACCCCGAGCCTGGGGTCGCCGCTGACGTGGGCGGCGCGCAGCGCGGCGACGAAGGCCCGTTGGGCGGCCGCGTCGTGGCCGAGGTCGTACGCGGCCCAGCCGGCCAGCCGGGCGAGTCTGCTGGCCGTCCCGTACAGTTCGCGGCCGAGCCGTTCGTCGTACGCGCCGAGTTCCAGCAGCTTGGCCAGCATGGCGAGTTCGGCCCGGACGGGGCCGAGGACGAGGCCGCCGCCGCAGGCCCGTTCGAGTTTCTGCTTGCTGCGGTAGGACAGGCCGAGTTCGCCGACCAGCCCGGGTTCGACGCGCAGCGCGCCCTCACCGCCGCCGACGGGCGGGGGCGGGGAGTCGAGGCGGGCGGCGGCCTGGTCGAGGTCGGAGCTGCGGAACAGGTCGGTGAGGCGGACGGGTCCGGCGTCGGTGGCGGCCTCGCGCAGCGCGGTCTGGGCGGTGTCGGCGGTCCACGGGTCGGTGAGCAGCCGTGGCGAGAGGATCTTGGCGCCGCGGTGGCCGCCCATCCGGCCCCAGAGCTGCTCGTAGGTGACGGCGATGCCGAGGGTGCGGCTGAGCACCTCGCAGACCGCCTGGTCGTGCGGGCTGCGCGGCACCATGCCGCGGTCGCGCCACTTGTACGGGGCGGTGGAGCTGATGGCGAGGCCGGGTGGCAGGGCGAGGCTCACCTCGCGGGCGAGCCGTTCCGGACTCCAGCCGAGCTGGTGGAGTATCCGGGCCAGTTCCTCGTTCCGCCTTCGCTCCAGATCGGCCATGGCACGACGGTAGCGGGATTCCGGGCTCCGCGACCGGTGGCGCGGGCAGAACATCGAAGAGCCGCCTCCCGTTTCCGGGAGGCGGCTCTCGACTGCTGTGGAGCTATGGGGAATTGAACCCCAGACCTCTTGCATGCCATGCAAGCGCTCTACCAACTGAGCTATAGCCCCTTGACCTGCGATGTCACCGTGGTTCCCGGTTGTTTCCGGCCGTTTCCCTCGGCGACATCGACTACTTTACACGGTCCCGGGGGTGCTCCTGAAATCCGTTTCCCGAGGTCCGCACCGCATGCCCCGGGAGCCCCGCCCGCAGGGGCCCGGGCGCCCCGCCTCCGAAGCCCGGGCGCTTTCGCCCCCGCACCCGGAGCGTTCCCCCTGCCACGCCCCGGGCGTGCGCCTCCCTGCCCGGGGCGCGGAATGCCGCGTACACGCCCGGCCACCGTGCATGCGCCCGACCACCGCGGACGCGCCCGACCACCGCGGACGCACCCGGCTATCCCTCCGCCCGCCGGCCGCGCGCCGCGAAGCCGGCGGCCGCCAGCACCGCGGCCGCGTCGACCAGCAGGGTGGTCCGCAGCGCCGCCCCCGATTCGGCGGCCGGCGCCGGCAGGTCGACCTGGCCGAGGAACACCGAGCCCAGCACCGCGACGCCGATCACCTGGCCGAGCTGGATGACCGTCACCATCACGCCACTGGCGTCGGCCGCGTCCCCGGGCGCCACCCCCGCGAGCGCCCGGGCGACCAGCGGCGAGTACGCGCAGCCCGCGACCAGGCCGAGCAAGGCCATCTCCACCAGCGGCCAGGCGCCGATCTCCGCCCCGCCGCCGAGCACCAGCCCGAGCAGCAGGTAGCCGCCGCCGAGCAGCGCCCCGGCGAGCGCCGGCAGCAGCCGGTGCAGCCGGCCGGGCAGCCGGTGCCAGTGCAGGCTGGACAGGCCGAAGCCGACGGCGACGGGCGCCGAGCAGAGCCCGGCCTTCAGTGCGGTGTGGCCGAGCGCGGCCTGCTGGTGCAGGGCGAAGGTGAACATGAAGCCCGCGAAGGCCGCCATGATCGCGAACAGTCCGGCGACCGCGGGGCGCAGCCCGGGGGCGCGCAGCACCCGCCCGGAGATCAGCGGCTGCCCGCCGCGCCGGGCGATCCGGCGTTCGACGGCCGCGAAGAGGCCGAACAGCAGCGCACTGGCCGCGATCATCGCCCAGCCCCACACCGGCCAGCCCAGCTCGTGGCCGAGGACGAGCGGGACCACCAGCAGGCCGAGGGCCGCGCCGAGCACCACCAGGCCGGGGAGGTCGAAGCCCCGGGTGGCGTCGCCGGGCAGCCGGGGCAGCAGCCGGGCGCCGGCCGCGAGCAGCACCACGCCGATCGGCACGTTGACCAGGAACACCGGCCGCCAGCCGCTGCCGAACAGGTCGGCGCTGACCAGGACGCCGCCGAGCACCTGGCCGAGCGCCATGCCGCCGGCCAGCACCGCCGAGTAGAGGCCGAGCGCCCGCACCCGGGCGGCGCCGGTGAAGGTGCGCTGGAGCAGGCTCATCACCTGGGGCACCATCAGGGCCGAGCCGGCCCCCTGGAGCAGCCGGAAGGCGATCAGCCAGCCGGTGGCCGGGGCGAGGCCGCAGGCCAGCGAGGCGGCGGTGAAGGCGGCCAGGCCGAGCTGGAAGAGCCGGCTGTAGCCGTACCGGGCGCCGAGCCGGGCGCCGGTGATGAGCAGGACGGCGTAGCTGATGGTGTAGCCGGCGATGACCAGCTGGAGGGCGGCGCCGGAGGCGCCCAGGTCGGTTCGGATGGTGGGGACCGCGACGTTGACGATGGAGGTGTCGAGCACGGCCATGAACTGCCCGCACAGGACGAGCGCGAGGAGCAGCCCGGGCCGTACCGTCGGGGCCCCGGTGGTGCGTCCGGCCGAGCGGGGCCGGATCTGAAGGTCCGTCATGGCAGCCAGCCTGGGCCCGTCCCGGTACTGGTGGTTAGAGCCTGCCGATCCTGGTACCGGCAGCACCTGTATCGCCGGCCCGGGCTGCGGCACCATGGGGCCATGACCGTCCTGGAGGAACTGCCCATCGCGGCGGGCGGGCGCGACCGCCGCCGCACCGAGCTGGCCCGCTTCCTGAAGGCCTGCCGGGCGCGGGTCACCCCCGAGGACGTCGGGCTGCCGCCGGGGCTGCGCCGCCGTACGCCGGGGCTGCGGCGCGAGGAGGTCGCGCAGCTCGCCGGGGTGGGGGTCACCTGGTACACCTGGCTCGAACAGGGCAGGCCCATCAACGCGAGCGAGCAGGTGCTGCTGGCGGTGGCCCGGGCGCTGCGGCTGGACGGCACCGAGCACGAGCACCTGTTCCGGCTGGCCGGGGTGTCCGCCTCGGCGCGGGCGCTGCCGGCGGTGCCGGAGCTGTCGCCGTCGATCCAGGTGATCCTGGACTCGCTGGCCCCGCTGCCGGCGGCGGTCTCCAACACCCGGTTCGACGTGCTGGGCTTCAACGGCCCGTACCGCGCGATGTTCGGCACCGACCGGATGCGTCCGTCGCGCGGGGTGGTGTTCAACAGCCTCTGGTGCATGCTGACCGCCCCGCCGTGCTGCAACCCGTGCGAGAACCGGGAGGAGACCCTGCCGCGGATGGTGGCGGTGCTGCGCTCGGCGTACGGCAAGCACGTGGGCGAGCCGGCCTGGGAGGAGCACGTGCAGCGGATGTCGGCGCGCAGCGAGCTGTTCCGGGAGCTGTGGGACCGCCAGGAGGTCGCGCCGCCGGAGGCCTGGCTGCGGGTGTTCCGCCACCCGGAGGTCGGGGTGCTGCGGCTGAACGCCACTTATCTGACGATGCCGGGCGTGCCCGAGTGCTACATCGTGGTGTACGTGCCGGCCGACCCGGAGGACCGGGAGCGGGTGGAGCGGCTCAACTCGCTGCCGCCGGGCGGCTGGTCCCACGTCTGCGAGGCGTGACGCCGGACCGCCGACGCGTCGGGAAACCGGGGCGCCGGACGCCCGGAACGCCGGAAGGCCGCCACCCTGGGGTGACGGCCTTCCCAACCACTGTGGAGCTATGGGGAATTGAACCCCAGACCTCTTGCATGCCATGCAAGCGCTCTACCAACTGAGCTATAGCCCCGCGACACGGGCGACCCTGGCTGACCACGACCGCCGATGCGGAGTGGAGCTATGGGGAATTGAACCCCAGACCTCTTGCATGCCATGCAAGCGCTCTACCAACTGAGCTATAGCCCCGCACTCACCGGATCTCCCGCTTCCCTTCCGGGCCGCGTTCCTTCCCTGCGAACGAGGAAGACTCTAGCTGGTCAGGGCCGGAACTGCGAAATCCGCTCCTCCGGAGCCCCGCCGAGGGCCCCGAAAGGCCCCCGGCGCCCGGTGCCGCCCGCACCGGTACCGCTCAGGTGTCGTCGCCGATGACCGGCTGCGGGAGCGTGCCCGCGTTGTGCTCCAGCAGGCGCCATCCGCGCGCCCCGTGGCCGAGCACCGACCAGCAGCAGTTGGACAGCCCGCCGAAGCGCTCCCACTGGGCCGGCTCCAGCCCGAGCAGCCGCCCGAGCATGGTGCGGATCGTCCCGCCGTGGCTGACCACCACCAGCGTGCCGTTCTCCGGGAGCTTGCCGGCGGCCTCCAGGACCACCGGCACCGAGCGGTCGGCGACCTCGGTGGCCAGCTCGCCGCCACCGCCGCGCCGTACCGGCTCGCCGGCCGCCCAGGCCTCGTACTCCTCCGGGAAGCGCTCGCGGATCTCGGCGTTGGTCAGGCCCTGCCAGGAGCCCGCGAAGGTCTCCCGCAGGCCCTCGTGGTGCTGAACGTCCAGCCCGGTGACCGCGGCGAGCTCCGCGGCGGTGCGCCGGGCCCTCTTGAGGTCCGAGGAGATCAGCAGGTCGGGACGGAGCCCGGAGAGCAGCCGGGCCGCCCGCTGGGCCTGCAGGACGCCCTGGCCGGTCAGCTCGATGTCCGTGGTGCCCTGGAAGCGCGATTCGAGGTTCCAGGCGGTCTGGCCGTGCCGCCAGAAGACGATGCGCGGGCCGCGCGCGCCGCGGCTCAGTGCAGGTCCTCGGGCTTGCCGAAGTCGTCGGCGGGGGCGACGGCGTTGCCGGCCTCGTCGGTGTGGGCGTCCGGACGGTTGCGCGAGGCCTGGGCGTCCTCGGGCAGCGGCAGCTCGGGGCAGTCCTTCCAGAGCCGGTCCAGCGAGTAGAAGGAGCGCTCCTCGGAGTGCTGGACGTGCACGACGATGTCCAGGTAGTCGAGCAGGATCCAGCGGCCCTCGCGCTCGCCCTCGCGGCGCACCGGCTTGATGTCCAGCTGCTCGCGCAGCTGGTCCTCGATCTCCTCGGCGATGGAGCGGACCTGGCGGTCGTTGTTCGCGGAGGCGATCAGGAAGGCGTCGGTGATCGACAGCACCTCGCTGACGTCGAACGCGATGATGTTGTGCGCGAGCTTGTCGGCCGCCGCCTGCGCGGCGACGGTGATGAGCTGCTGGCTGTGGTCGGTGACGGTCACGGTGTTCTTCCGGCTCGGGGCTTGGGGCGCCCCGGCGCGGGCCGGGGTCGCCTTCCAGGATCTCACGCCGCCCGGGCGGGCCCGGAACCGATTTTCCGGGCCCGCCCGGGCCACCGCGCCGCGATTCCCGGACCGCGCGGGCCCGGGCCGTCGCCCTACTGGTTCTTCGGCGGCTGGTAGTCCTTGCCGAGCACGACCATCAGGTCCGCGTTCTGGGTGTCGCCGGTCACCTTCTTCACCGCCGTGTCGGGCAGCCCGAGGCTGGTCGCCAGCGACTTCGCCGCGCCCTGCCTGGCGTCGTCGGTGTAGCGGATCTCACTGGCCGGCTGCGGGGCGGCCTTGGCGCCGCCCGGGATGAAGGTCAGGCCGGAGTTGACGATCTGGACCTGCGCGGCGGCCGCCGACGCGTCGTTGCCGCTGGCGTCCTGGAGCGCGACCCGGGCCGGGGCGTCGCCGGCGGCCGCGGACTTCACGGTGCCGCCCAGCACGTCCTTGACCTGCTTGCCCGCGGTCGCCTCGTCCAGGCTGCCGTCCGGCTTGACGGTCAGCGCGGTGGTGCCGAAGTGGCCGTCCTTCGCCTGCTGGGCGAGCTGGACGAGCACCCCGGCGAGGGCGTCCTCGGGCAGCGAGGGGTCGAGCACCGCGTTCATCCGGTGCACGTCGTCCTTGGCGTCCTTGAACTCGGTCGGCATGGTGCGCACCACCGCGTCCAGGACCTGCCCGAACCGGGCCAGCTGGGCGTCCCGGTTCTCGCCGGGCGCCTGCAGGGTCGCGTAGGCGACCGCGGCCTTCCCGCTGAGCATGGTGTTCTTCCCGGCCGCGGACAGCAGTTTGCCGTCCGGCTTGCCGCCCTCGTGGGTCTCGGCGTTGGTGTCCACCCGGACGCCGCCGAGCTGGGAGACCAGCAGTTCCAGGTACGGGGTGTCCAGCCGCCAGGTGCCGGCCACCGGGGCGCCCAGCACGGTGGACAGGCCCTCGCGGGTCGCCGAGGCGCCGATGCCGTCCATGGACTGGCCGACCGTGGTCACCGGCGGGTCCCCCGGGCCCGGCAGCCGCAGGTTGTCGGGCAGCAGCAGCACCGTGCCCTTCTTCCCGGAGGCGTCGTTGACCAGCAGCGCGCTGGACACCTTGCCCTGGAGGTCGCGCAGGTGGACGACGTTGACCTGGCGCCCGCCGGCGGCGGCGGCCGCGCTCGGCTTGTCGCCGGTCAGGAAGAGGTACCCGCCGACGCCGCCCGCCGCGAGCGCCACCACCACACCGAGGCCGATCAGCCGGTTGCGCAGCTTGCGGCGGCGCTCGGCGCGCACCTCGCTGCGGGACTCGGCGAACTTCAGCCAGTCGATGACGTCCTCGGTCTCCTCCGCCTCCTCGTCGACGAAGGTGAACTCGCCCGTGGTGTAACTGTCCTTGGGCGCCTTGCCCCCGGCCTTCCCGGCCCGCGCCCCGGCGACCTGCTCGGACGGCGGCGCGGCCTTGGCCGGCACCGCCTCCTCGGCGGGCCGGGGCCCCCGTCGCCGCGCCGGCGCGGCGACGGGGGCCCCGGCCCGCCGAGGAGGCGGTGCCGGCCA
>NZ_JBEXWT010000062.1:0-55686 GCF_040629945.1 Kitasatospora sp. NPDC005856
GCCCGGTTACATTCCGAACCCGGAAGCTAAGCCTCACAGCGCCGATGGTACTGCAGGGGGGACCCTGTGGGAGAGTAGGACGCCGCCGAACAATTATTCAGAAGAACCCCCATCCGGTTTCCGGATGGGGGTTCTTCGCGTTTTGGGGCATTCTCGGAACGTTTCCGGAGCGATGTCGGAGCCTGAGCCTGCGAGGCCGCTGGGCGGGCATGGCCGCGAGGGTCCGGTGCGCCGGCGGCACCGTCCGTCGGATCGTCAGAACAGCCGCTTGCGCCCTGCTGGGGCGCCGGGAGTGGCTCTCGGCCGCCCAGCATTGTGTCTACGCCCGTAGCACCCCTTCACAGCCTTTCTGAAGGGCCGTGGGACCCCACCCGTCGTCACTCCCCGGGCTTGGAGCTGGTGATGACGGCGAAGACGGCGCCGTGCGGGTCGACCAGCTGGGCCAGACGGCCGACGCCGTGCACGTCCATGGCCGGGATCCGTACGGTCGCGCCGAGGGTGGCGGCGATGGCGAGACTGGCGTCGGTGTTGGGGACCTCGAAGTAGGGGAGCCAGTGCGAGGTGGTGCCGCGCGCGGTCTGCTCGGGGCCGAGCTGCATGATGCCGCCGTGGGCGTCGTCGGTGCCGCCGCCGGCCGGGGTGAGGACGGTGTACATCACCTCGCCGAACGGGACGTCCTGCTCCTGCCACTCGAAGACGGCGCGGTAGAAGGACTTGGCGCGTTCGGCGTCGACGCTGTAGCACTCCGCCCAGCAGAGGCTGCCCTCCTCGGTGACGAGGTCCAGGCCGCGGTTGTCGTGCGGCTGCCAGACGGCGAAGTCGGCGCCGGTCGGATCGGTGTAGCCGGCCATCCGGCCCGCGGTGAAGACGTCGAAGGGCGAGAACCGGACGCGGCCGCCGGCCTGTTCGACCAGGGCGGTGGTGCGGTCGGCGTCCTCGGTGGTGAAGTAGATCGTCCAGCCGGGCGGGGTGTCCTCCTCGGCGAGCGGGCCGAGGGCGGCGACGGTCCGGCCGTCGAGCTGGAAGAAGCCGTAGCCGCCGGCTTCGGGCCCGGCCGAGTCGAAGGTCCAGCCGAACAGGGCGGTGTAGAAGTCGACGGACGCGCGGGTGTCGGGGCTGCTCAGGTCGAGCCAGTCCGGGGAACCGGGGCGGAAGTCGGTGTTGAGCATGGCGGCACTGCTCCTCGGACGGGGCCCGGGCGGGCGTGGTCGGCGTCGGTCCCCCTCGGTTCCTCCCAGCCTGGCACCTCGGCCGGGGCGGTGCACGGCAGGCGACCGTTCAGGCTTTGTCGGCACCGGGCGGTACGGTGCGTAGCGGCATTGATCCACCCGTACCGGTCGAAGGGGGTCCGGTGAGCAAGCGGACGGCGCAGTCCGGGCAGCAGGTGCCGCAGCAGCTCGCGCAGGTCGAGGGCGTGCTGGAGCGGATCACCTACGCCAATGAGGAGACCGGCTACACGGTGGCCCGGGTGGACACCGGGCGGGGCGGGAACGACCTGCTGACGGTGGTGGGCGCGCTGCTGGGGGCGCAGGTCGGCGAGTCGCTGCGGCTGCACGGGCGGTGGGGTTCGCACCCGCAGTACGGGCGGCAGTTCACGGTGGAGAACTACACCACGGTGCTGCCCGCGACCGTCCAGGGGATCCAGCGGTACCTGGGCTCGGGGCTGATCAAGGGGATCGGGCCGCGGTTCGCCGAGCGGATCGTGGAGCGCTTCGGGGTGGAGACCCTGGAGGTGATCGAGAACGAGCCGGGCCGGCTGATCGAGGTGCCGGGGCTGGGGCCGAAGCGGACGAAGAAGATCGCGGCGGCCTGGGAGGAGCAGAAGGCCATCAAGGAGGTGATGGTCTTCCTGCAGGGGGTCGGGGTGTCCACCTCGCTGGCTGTGCGAATCTACAAGCAGTACGGCGACGGCTCGATCGGGGTCGTGCGGAACGAGCCCTACCGGCTGGCCTCGGACGTCTGGGGCATCGGCTTCCTGACGGCGGACCGGATCGCCCAGGCGGTGGGCATCCCGCACGACAGTCCGGAGCGGGTGAAGGCGGGCCTGCAGTACGCGCTGTCGCAGAGCACCGACCAGGGGCACTGCTTCCTGCCGGAGGAGCGGCTGATCGCGGACGGGGTGAAGCTGCTCCAGGTCGACGTCGGGCTGGTGATCGACTGCCTGGCGGAGCTGGTGGCGACCGAGGGGGTGGTGCGCGAGGCCGTCCCGGGGGAGGGCGGCGAGCCGGTCACGGCGGTGTACCTGGTGCCGTTCCACCGGGCGGAGATCTCGCTCGCCAACCAGTTGGTGCGGCTGCTGCGGTCGGACGTGGACCGGATGCCGTGGTTCGGGAACGTGGACTGGCCGGTGGCACTGGACTGGCTGGCGCAGAGGACCGGGGCCGAGCTGGCGCCGGAGCAGGAGCAGTCGGTGCGGCTGGCGTTGACCGAGAAGGTCGCGGTGCTGACGGGCGGTCCGGGCTGCGGCAAGTCGTTCACGGTGAAGTCGATCGTGACGCTGGCGCTGGCGAAGCGGGCCAAGGTGGTGCTGGCGGCGCCGACCGGCCGGGCGGCGAAGCGGCTGGCGGAGCTGACCGGGGTGGAGGCCTCGACGGTGCACCGGCTGCTGGAGCTGAAGCCGGGCGGGGACGCCGCGTACGACCGGGACCGGCCGCTGGACGCGGACCTGGTGGTGGTCGACGAGGCCTCGATGCTGGACCTGATCCTGGCGAACAAGCTGGTCAAGGCGGTGCCGCCGGGTGCCCACCTGCTGTTCGTGGGGGACGTGGACCAGTTGCCCTCGGTGGGGGCCGGGGAGGTGCTGCGGGATCTGCTGGCCGAGGGCGGGCCGGTCCCGTCGGTGCGGCTGACCAGGATCTTCCGGCAGGCCCAGCAGTCCGGCGTGGTGACCAACGCGCACCGGATCAACGAGGGCAGGCCGCCGCTGACGGACGGCCTGGCGGACTTCTTCCTGTTCGCCGAGGACGACGCGGAGCGGGCGGCCGGGCTGACGGTGGACGTGGTGGCGCGCCGGATCCCGCAGAAGTTCGGCTTCGATCCGCGCCGGGACGTGCAGGTGCTGGCGCCGATGCACCGCGGCCCGGCCGGCGCGGGGAACCTGAACACCCTGCTCCAGGCGGCGGTGACGCCGGCCCGGGAGGGGCTGGCCGAACGCCGCTTCGGCGGCCGCACGTTCCGGGTGGGGGACAAGGTCACCCAGATCCGCAACAACTACGACAAGGGGCGCAACGGCGTCTTCAACGGCACAGTGGGAGTGGTGACCGCCCTCAGCGCGGACGACCAGCGGCTGACGGTGCTCACCGACGAGGACGAGGAGGTGGCGTACGACTTCGACGAACTGGACGAGCTGGCCCACGCGTACGCGGTGACGATCCACCGCTCGCAGGGCAGCGAGTACCCGGTGGTGGTGATTCCGGTCACCATGTCCGCTTGGACGATGCTCCAGCGGAACCTGCTCTACACGGCTGTGACCAGGGCTCGGAAACTGGTGGTGCTGGTGGGGTCACGCAAGGCGATCGGACAGGCCGTCCGGGCCGTCAGTGCAGGTCGGAGGCACACCGCGCTCGATCATCGGCTGGCAACTGGATGATTATCCAACGGGATGGTTGCCTCTAATGTTCTCTTGACGTGAAGAGATTTACGGCAGAGCCTAGGGTGGTGCCGATCTTGTCCGGTTCGTACCGGCTGCGGCGGCAGGTTTTGTAGGGGCGGGCCCTTTCGGGCCACCCCGGGTGCGCGACTGTCCTCCGGATGGGGGATGGTGGAGACAGTCAGGGCACCTTGGAAGAGGATTCATTTCGTCGGTGAGGAAGACGTGAGCGACAACTCGGTAGTACTGCGGTACCAGGACGGCGAGTACGAATACCCCGTCGTCGAGAGCACTGCGGGCAACTCCGGCTTCGACATCTCGAAGCTGCTCCCGCAGACCGGCCTGGTCACCCTGGACAACGGCTTCGGTAACACCGCCGCGTACAAGTCCGCGATCACCTTCGTGGACGGTGACAACGGCATCCTGCGGTACCGCGGCTACCCGATCGAGCAGCTCGCCTCCGATGGCGGCTTCATCGAGACCGCGTACCTCCTGATCAACGGCGAGCTGCCCAACGCGGACCAGCTGGCGGAGTTCAACCGCGAGATCACCCAGCACACCCTGCTGCACGAGGACGTCAAGCGCTTCTTCCAGGGCTTCCCGCGGGACGCCCACCCGATGGCCATGCTGTCCTCGGTCGTCGGCGCGCTGTCCACGTTCTACCCGGAGAGCCACAACCCGTTCGACGCGGCCCAGCGCCACCTGTCGACGGTCCGCCTGCTCGCCAAGCTGCCGACGATCGCCGCGTACGCGTACAAGAAGGCGATGGGCCAGCCCTTCGTCTACCCGCGCAACGACCTGAGCTACGTCGAGAACTTCCTGCGGATGACCTTCGCCGTCCCCGCCGAGGACTACGAGCTCAACCCGGTCGTCGTCAACGCGCTGGACAAGCTGCTCATCCTGCACGCGGACCACGAGCAGAACTGCTCGACCTCCACCGTGCGCCTGGTCGGCTCCAGCCACGCCAACCTGTTCGCCTCGATCTCGGCCGGCATCTCGGCCCTGTGGGGCCCGCTGCACGGCGGCGCCAACCAGGCCGTGCTGGAGATGCTGGAGAGCATCCAGAAGGACGGCGGCGACGTCGACGCCTTCATCACGAAGGTGAAGAACAAGGAAGCCGGCGTCAAGCTGATGGGCTTCGGGCACCGGGTCTACAAGGCCTTCGACCCGCGCGCCGCCCAGGTGAAGCTGCTCGCGCACGAGGTCCTCGGCCAGCTCGGCAAGAACGACGAGCTGCTGGACATCGCGCTCAAGCTGGAGGAGCACGCCCTCAAGGACGACTTCTTCATCTCGCGCAAGCTGTACCCGAACGTGGACTTCTACACCGGCCTGATCTACCGCGCCATGGGCTTCCCGACCAGCATGTTCACCGTGCTGTTCGCGCTCGGCCGGCTGCCGGGCTGGATCGCCCACTGGCACGAGATGATCAACGACCCGACCAGCCGGATCGGCCGTCCGCGCCAGATCTACACCGGCACCGCGATCCGCGACTACGTCCCGCTGGACGCCCGCTGACCGGAGCGGAGCCGACCACCGGCCCGCACGGAAGCTGAGAGGGGCCCGGCCGCTGTCCGAGCGGCCGGGCCCCTTCGCGTCCCGGTGGCGCGCCCGAGGGCCCGCGCGGGGACGGAACCGAACGGCGCACGACTCCGGGGCCGGCCGCAGCCGGGGACGGCCGCTCAAAGCGTCCCAGACCCGCCAGAACCCCGGCGTCGTGCGCGAAGGCCGTCGAGTTCGACGACCGTTCCCGGGGCCCGCCGGAGCCCCGTCGGCGGCAGCCCGCCGGAAGCGCGGGGACACGTTGCCGTTCAGCGTGTCCCCGCCCATCGGAAAACTGCCGCACTACCAACCTAAGACGTATCAGGGTGCGAGAAGTTACGCCCGGGGGGTGTGAGCTGCCTCTCGCCACGCTCCGTGTGCGCGTCGTACCGCGCCCATATCACACCTTCGCTCGCGCGGTACGTCACCCTCCCCGCAGTCACGGCAACCGAGCGTGATAGGAATCGTGGCATTCCGGTACGGACCGGCGCGCACATTCGCAGCGCGATGGCGGAACTGGGGAGGGAGTGGGCAGATGGCCAGGAACGTCGTCGTCACCGGTGGTGGCACGGGAATCGGGTACGAAGTCACTCGGCGGTTCGTCGAGGCCGGCGACCGCGTGGTGATCGTGGGCCGCCGCCGGGAGGTCCTGGAGAAGGCCGCGGCCGACCTCGGGCCGAACGTCACCCCGCTGGTGTGCGACCTCGCCGACCCGGACGCCGTCGAGGCCGCGCTCGCCGAACTGCCCGAGCGGATCGACGTCCTGATCAACAACGCCGGCAGCCGGGAGACCGTGGTCGGCGGCGGGCCGCACGCCCTGCTGGCGCGCTGGCGCGGCGACTTCGAGCGCAACGTGCTGACCGTGGTGCTGCTCACCGAGTCGGTCCGCGACCGGCTCACCCCGGGCTCCGGCCGGGTCGTCACCATCAGCTCCATCGCCGCCCTGCGCGGGGCCGGCTCGTACGGCGCGGCGAAGGCCTCGCTGCATGCCTGGAACCACTTCCTGGCCGCCCAGTTGGGTACCTCGGGCATCACCGCCAACATCGTCGCGCCGGGCACCGTCGCGGGCACCGAGTTCTTCGGGCCGCGGCTGGACGAGGCCGAGGTCGCCCGCCGGGCCGCCCGCACCCTGCTCGGGCGGATCGGCGAGACCGGCGAGGTCGCGGCGGCGGTGCACTTCCTGGCCTCGCCCGAGGCCGGGTTCATCACCGGCGAGATCCTGCACTGCAACGGCGGCGAGCTGCTGGGGCGTTGAGCCGCCGGCGCACCGCGGCGCGGGGCGCCGAAGCACGCCGAAGCACGCCGAAGCACGCCGAAGGCCCCGACCGGACCTTGGGTTCTAACGGTCCTCGCAACACCCGCGATCTGTGGGAGTTGCGAGGACCGTTAGAACCCAAGGGTGACGGTCGGGGCCTTCGTGCGTACGGGGCCTTCGCGCGTGCGGGCTCAGGCGGGCCGGAAGCGGCGCAGCCGCAGGCTGTTGGTGACCACGAAGACCGAGGAGAAGGCCATCGCGGCCCCCGCGATCATCGGGTTGAGCAGGCCGGCGGCGGCCAGCGGGATCGCCGCCACGTTGTAGCCGAAGGCCCAGCACAGGTTGCCCTTGATGGTGCCCAGGGTCCTGCGGGAGAGCCGGATGGCGTCGGCCGCCGAGCGGAGGTCGCCGCGGACCAGGGTGAGGTCGCCGGCCTCGATGGCGGCGTCGGTGCCGGTGCCCATGGCCAGGCCCAGGTCGGCCTGGGCGAGCGCGGCCGCGTCGTTGACGCCGTCGCCGACCATCGCCACGACCCTGCCCTCGGCCTGCAGCCGCTTGACGGTGTCGACCTTCTCCTCGGGGAGCACCTCGGCGATCACGTCCTCCTGGGCGATGCCGACCTCGGCCGCCACGGCCTCGGCCACCGCCCGGTTGTCACCGGTCAGCAGCACCGGGGTCAGGCCCAGCGCGCGCAGCCTGCCGACGGCCTCGGCGCTGGTCGGCTTGACCGCGTCGGCGACCTCCAGCACGGCCCGTGCCTCGCCGTCCCAGCCGACCGCGATCGCGGTGCGGCCGGCCGCCTCGGCGGCGGCCCGGGCGCGGGCCAGGGAGGGCGGCAGGTGCTGCGCGCGGTCGGCCAGCAGGGCCTCGCGTCCGGCGACCACCGTGCGGCCCGCCACGACCCCCTCCACGCCCCGTCCGGGCACGTTGCGGAAGTCCGTGACGGCGGGCAGTTCGCCGGCCTCGGCGGCGGCCTCGGCGATGGCCCGGGCGATCGGGTGCTCGGAGGCGTGCTCGACGGCGCCGGCCAGCCGCAGGGCCTCGGCCCGGTCCACGCCCTCGGCGGTGTGCACGGCGACCAGGGCCATCCGGCCGGTGGTGACGGTGCCGGTCTTGTCCAGGACGACGGTGTCGACCTCGCGGGTGGTCTCCAGCACCTCGGGGCCCTTGATCAGGATGCCGAGCTGGGCGCCGCGGCCGGTGCCGACCATGAGCGCGGTCGGGGTGGCCAGGCCCAGCGCGCACGGGCAGGCGATGATCAGCACCGCGACGGCCGCGGTGAAGGCCTCGGTGGCGCTGTCGGTGGCCAGCAGCCAGACCACCAGGGTGGCCAGGGCGATCAGGATGACGACCGGGACGAAGACGGCGGAGATCCGGTCGGCCAGCCGCTGGGCGGCGGCCTTGCCGTTCTGGGCCTCCTCGACCAGCGCGGCCATCCGGGCCAGCCGGGTGTCCGCGCCGACCCGGGTGGCCTCGACCACCAGGCGCCCGCCGGCGTTGACGGTGGCGCCGGTGACGGCGTCGCCGACGGTGACCTCGACCGGGACGGACTCGCCGGTGAGCATCGAGGCGTCCACGGCGGAACTGCCCTCGACCACCACGCCGTCGGTGGCGATCTTCTCGCCGGGGCGGACCACGAAGCGGGTGCCGACCGTCAGCCGGTCCACCGGCAGCCGCACCTCGCGTCCGCCCTCCAGGACCGCGACGTCCTTGGCGCCGAGGTCGAGCAGGGCGTGCAGCGCGGCGCCGGCCCGGCGCTTGGAGCGGGCCTCCAGGTGGCGGCCGAGCAGGATCAGCACGGTGACGGCGGCGGCGGTCTCCAGGTAGAGCGTGGCGGAGGCGTCGGTGTCGCCGACGGACAGCGAGAAGTCGTGGTGCATCCCGGGCATGCCGGCGTGGCCCAGGAACAGCGCCCAGCAGGACCAGCCGAAGGCGGCCAGGGTGCCGAGTGAGACCAGGGTGTCCATGGTGGCGGCGCCGTGCCGCAGGTTGGTCCAGGCGGCGCGGTGGAAGGGCAGGCCGCCGTAGACCACCACCGGGCCGGTGAGCGCGAAGGCCAGCCACTGCCAGTCGGTGAACTGGAGGGCCGGGACCATGGACAGCAGGACCACCGGGACGCTGAGGACGGCGCTGATCAGCAGCCGGTCGCGCTGGGGGTCGGGCTCTTCGGGCCGGGCGGACGGCTCGGGCGCGGGGGCGGCGGGCGCCGGAGGCGGGGGGAGCTCGGCGGTGTAGCCGGTGCGCTCGACGGTGGCGATCAGGTCCTCGACCGTGGTGCCGGGGCCGAAGTCGACCCGGGCCTTCTCGGTGGCGAAGTTGACGGTGGCCTCGACGCCGTCCATCCGGTTGAGCTTCTTCTCGATCCGGGCGGCGCAGGAGGCGCAGGTCATCCCGCCGATCGCCAGCTCGACCCGGTCCCGGGCCCCGAGGTCCGGGGTGGACGTGCTCATGCGGATCAGCTCCTCGGTCGGGTGGGCGGCGGGGACGCTGCGGCGCCCCCGCCGTGCCGGGCGGTTCAGGCGCTGCGGCCGACCAGCTCGTAGCCGGCCTCGTCGATCGCGGCGCGCACCTGCTCGTCGTCCAACGGGGCGGCGGAGGAGATCGTCACGGTGCCGGCCGCGGAGTCGGCGGAGACCTCGGTGACCCCGGCCAGGGCGGAGACCTCCTCGTTGATCGCCTTCTCGCAGTGGCCGCAGCTCATGCCGGACACGGTGTAGGTGATGGTGCTGGACATCGGAGGCCTCCGGGAGGTCCGGGCGGCCCGGGTGTTCGACCGGGACGCGGCGCTGGCAACGACTCTTATGACGACACCATACCCCTCCAGGGTATTTATGGGGGCGGTGGGGTGGGGCGCTCCGCGGAGCGGGGACCGGGGCCGGTCGGGCCTCGCCCGTGATCGTCCCTTATGTTCGATATGTGTTTCCGCCCCGCCGCGCCCAGTCTCCCTCGGCTCCCACGGCAGCCGGACTGCCGCCGGACCGGCAGCGCGGCGCCCTGCTCGCCGCCGACCTCCAGGACGTGCCGTTCTGGAGGCGCGCCACCCCGGCGCTGATCGCCATCGTGCTGGTCGGGCTCGCGGACTTCCTCTCCGGGAAGGACCGCTACCTGGCCCCGCTGATGACCGTGGTGCCGACCATCGCGGCGCTGACCCTGAAACCCCGCGAGCTGCTCCTGGTCTGCTCGCTCGGGCTGATCACGGTGTTCGGGCTCAGCCACCACGACGAGGTCGACAACATCAACGATGCCCGCTTCCTGTACGGGGCGATGATCAGCTACGTCGTCCTGACGCTGTTCTCGGCCTGGGTCGCCAAGATCCGGATGCGGCGTGCGGCGGCCTTCGCGGCCGTCAGCTCCGTCGCCGAGGCCGCCCAGCGGGCGCTGCTGCAGCTGCCGGGGCCGGCCGTCGGACCGCTGCGGCTCGCGGTGCGGTACGTGTCGGCGGCGGACGCCTCACGGATCGGCGGGGACCTGTACTCGGTGCTGGAGACGCCGCACGGCACCCGGGTCGCGGTCGGGGACGTCCGCGGCAAGGGACTGGCGGCGGTGCAGACCGCGGCCGTGGTGCTGGGCGCGTTCCGCGAGGCGGCGTACGACGAGGCCGGGCTGCGGGGCGTCGCGTCGCGGATCGAGGCCAGCGTCGAACGGCACGTGCCGGACGGGGAGTTCACCACGGCGCTGTTCGCGGAGTTCCGTACGCCGGGGGCGATGGAGCTGCTGCAGTACGGGCACGTGCCGCCGATCCGGGTGGACCACGAGGGTCGGGCGCACGTGCTGCACGCGCCCGACCCCTGGGTTCCGCTCGGGCTCGGCCGGCTGGCGGCGGGGGAGCCGACCACCTGGGGGCAGCCGTTCGGGGCGGAGGACGTGCTGGTGCTCTGCACGGACGGGGTGATCGAGGCGCGGCACCGGACGAGCGGGGAGTTCTACCCGCTGGCGGAGCGGGTCGGGCCGCTGGTGCGGGGAGCCGCGCGCTCGGCGGGGGAACTGGAGGCGGCGGTGGGGCGGGTGTACGCGGACCTGCTGGCGCACACGGGCGGTGAGCTGCGGGACGACGCGTTGCTGCTGCTGATCGCGCGGACGGACGGGTGAGGGGCCCCTGCGGGGCGGGCATGTGGGGGGCTTGGCTCTCGGGAGGGTGGGGATGGGGCGGCTCCGGGGGTGGCCGCTCCGGGGGCTGGATGCTTTTCAGACTGCCGACTCTGTGGGGTGGGGGTGGTTTGCTTTGGGTGGGTGGGGCTCAGGCGGTGACGTCGGCGAGGGTGCGGAAGACGAGGGCCGTGGAGGTGGCGCCCGGGTCCTGGTAGCCGATGCTGCGTTCGCCGAGGTAGGACGCACGGCCCTTGCGGGCCTGGAGGGGGACGGTGTCGCGGGCGCCCCGTTCGGCGGCGTCGGCGGCCGCGGCGGCCGCCGCGGGGAGGCCCGCGCCGGTGGCGGCCGCGGCGCGGAAGGCGGCGACGGCCGGGGTCCAGGCGTCCACGATGGTCTTGTCGCCGAGGTCGGCCTTGCCGAGCAGGCGGACGGCGTCCAGGCCGGCCGACAGGGCCTCGGCGACGGCGGCCGGGCCGGCCGGTTCGGGCAGGGCGGTGCCGATGGCGCGGAAGGCCTTGCCGTAGAGCGGGCCGGAGGCGCCGCCGACCTTGGAGATCAGCGTGGTGCCGGTCTTGGTGAGGACGGCGCCGGGGCCGGCCGGCTGGAGGCCGTCCAGGGCGGTCAGGGCGGCCGCGAAGCCGCGCCGGAGGTTGCTGCCGTGGTCGCCGTCGCCGATCGCGGTGTCCAGCTCGGTGAGCCGGGAGTGCTCCTTCTCGACGGCCGCGGCGATCGCGCGGATCCAGGCCTCGGCCAGCGGGGTGTCGAAGTCCATCGGGTCTCCTTCGGTGCGGCTCAGCGCTTGAGGGCGGGGGTGTCGACCGGGGCGTCCCAGAGTTCCAGCAGCTCGGGGTCGGCCTTGGTGAGGGTGAGCGAGAAGCCCGCCATGTCCAGGCTGGTGACGTAGTTGCCGACCAGGCTGCGGGCCACGGCGATGCCGCGCTCGGCGAGCCTCGCGGCGACCTCGCCGTAGACCACGTACAGCTCCAGCAGCGGGGTCGCGCCGAGGCCGTTGAGCAGGGCGATCACCTCGTCGCCCGGGGTCAGGTGGTGGTCGGCCAGGACGGTCTCGACCACCTCGGCGGCCAGCTCGCGGGCCGGGCGGAGCTTCTCGCGCCGGCGGCCGGGCTCGCCGTGGATGCCGACGCCGACCTCGATCTCGTCCTCGGGCAGGTCGAAACCGGGTTTGCCGGCGGCCGGGGCGGTGGCCGCGGTGAGCGCGATCGCGAAGGAGCGGGAGGCGGCGTTGACCCGCTCGCCGAGGGCCGCGACCTCGTCCAGCGGGGCGCCGCGCTCGGCCAGCGCGCCGGCCGTCTTCTCCACCAGCACGGTCGCGCCGGTGCCCCGGCGCCCGGCCGTCCAGGTCGAGTCCTCGACCGCGACGTCGTCGTTGACCAGGACGGTGCGGACCTCCAGGCCCTCCTCGGCGGCGAGTTCGGCGGCCAGCTCGAAGTTCATCACGTCGCCGGTGTAGTTCTTCACGATGAAGACCACGCCGGCGCCGCTCTCCACCGCCTTGGCGGCGGCCAGCATCTGGTCCGGGACGGGCGAGGTGAACACCTCGCCGGGGCAGGCGGCGTCGAGCATGCCGGGGCCGACGAAGCCGCCGTGCAGCGGCTCGTGGCCGGAGCCGCCGCCGGAGATCAGCGCGACCTTGGGACCGGCCGGGCGGGCGGCCCGGGTGATCACCCGGTTGGGGACGTCCACCGTCAGCTCCGGATGGGCGGCGGCGATTCCGGCCAGCGCGTCCTCCAGGACGCTCTCCGGGGTGTTGATCAGCTTCTTCAACGCTCTTCGCTCCCTTGGTGACCGGGGTGAGGACGCCACGGCGGTCGATGCCGTCGACCCGACGCTACGCCAGACGGGGGTGGTGGGCACGGGGTGCGACACGCGGGATTCCGATCACCCTCCCGGAGCAGTGGGTTCCGGCCGTAGGGTCGGCCGCATGAGTGAGAACGTGGGCATTGTTCTGGTCTCGCACAGCGCCCGGCTCGCGGAGGGGCTGCGCGAGCTGCTCGGCGAACTCGCCTCGGACGGCGTGCGGGTGGTCGTCGCGGGCGGCACCGAGGACGGCGGGCTCGGCACCAGCTACGACCTGATCGCGGGGGCGATCGCGCGGGCCGACGCCGGGGCGGGCGTGGTCGTGCTGCCGGACCTCGGCAGCTCGGTGCTCACCGCCGTCACGGTGCTGGAGGACGAGCCGCGTCCGGGCGTGAAGCTGGTGGACGCGCCGTTCGTGGAGGGCGCGGTGGCCGCCGCCGTCACCGCCTCGACCGGGGCGGCGCTGGCCGAGGTGGTCGCGGCGGCCGAGGACGCGCGGGGGTTCAGGAAACTCTGACCACCCGGCGTCCGTTCGCCGGACGTCCGCTCACTTGGCGTCCGCGTAGCAGTCCACCACCGCCGTGCTGAGCGGGAAACGCACCGGGGTGTCGCCGAACACCAGCCGGCGGGCCTCGTCGGCCGCCTCGGCGACGGCGGCGGCCACCTCGTCGGCGAGGTTCGCCGGGGTGTGCACCACCACCTCGTCGTGCTGGAAGAACACCAGGTGCGGGCGGTCCGCCGGGCCGGCCGCCGGCAGGTCGTTCAGCCGGCGGCGCAGCGCGGCGAGCAAGGCCAGCGCCCAGTCGGCGGCGCTGGCCTGGATGACGAAGTTGCGGGTGAAGCGGCCGCGGGCGCGGGCGGTGCGGCCGCCGGCCTCGCCCGCGGTGTCGCCCTCGGTGAGGTCGAGGAAGTCGGCGGAGGCCGGAGGGCAGACCCGGCCGAGCCGGGAGGCGACCACGCCGCCGTCCTCGCCGGTGCGGGCGGCGGCCTCGACGTAGCCCATCGCGGCCGGGTAGCGGCGGTGCAGGGTGTTGAGCAGCGGGCCGATGTCGCCGCTGGTCTGCCCGTACATGGCGCCGAGCAGGCCGAGCTTGGCCTTGTCCCGGTCGCCCTGGAAGGCGTGGGTGGCGAGCGCCTCGTACAGGTCGCCGCCGGCGGCGGTGCGGGCCAGCCCGGCGTCCTGGGAGAGCGCGGCGAGCACCCGGGGCTCCAGCTGGGCGGCGTCGGCGACGACCAGCAGCCAGCCCGGGTCGGCGACCACGGCGCGGCGCAGGATGCGCGGGATCTGCAGGGCGCCGCCGCCGCGGCTGGCCCAGCGGCCGGAGACCACGCCGCCGACCACGTACTCGGGCCGGAACCGGCCGCCGCGGGCCCAGGCGTCCTGCCAGGCCCAGCCGTGCGCGACGTGGATCCGGGACAGCTCCTTGTAGCGGATCAGCAGCTGTGCGGCCGGGTGGTCGATGCCCTTGAGCTCCCAGGAGCGGGTGGAGCCGAGCTGGACGCCGGCCTCGGCGAAGGCGCGCAGCACCTGGGTGTGCGAGTCGGGGTTGAACGGCTTGGCGCCGAGCGCCTGCTGGAGGTCGACGGCGAGCTCGGCGAGGACCCTGGGCTGGGTGCCGGGGACGGTCGGGCGGGGGCCGAGCAGTTCGGTCAGCAGGTGGTCGTGGACGTCGGCCCGCCAGGGCAGCCCGTCGTGGGCCATCTCGGCGGCCACCAGGGCTCCGGCCGACTCGGCGGCGACCAGCAGCCGGAACCGCTGCCGGGCGCCCGGGTCGGCGATGGCGGCGATCCGGCGCTGCTGTTCGGCGTGGACGGCGACCACCGCCGCCAGCGGGTCGGCGCCGGGCGGCAGTTGCAGCCGGTCGGGGGCGAACAGGGTGTCCTGGCCGTCGTCGGCGTCGGCCAGGCCCGGTTCGGGCAGGTCCGCCGGGACGGGCAGGCCGCTCAGCCGGGCCCAGGCGGCGCCCAGCGATCGGGGCGCGCCGAACCGGCCGTCGTGCGCCAGCAGCAGCGCCTCGACCAGCCGCAGGTCGTGGCAGCGGGCGAGCCGGTCGGGCAGGTGGGGCAGCAGCGGGGCGTACCCGGAGTCGGCGGCGGCCCAGATCCAGCGCGGATGGTCGGCGGCCTCCCGGGCGGCGACGGCGGTGGCGAGGTCGCGGACGGCCTCCGGCGGGCCGAGCGGGGCGCCGGCGTCGTCCAGCGCCTGGAGCCGGCCGCCGGGGCCGTGCGGGTCGGGCGCGAGGGCGGTCCTGGGTGCCACGGGTGCTGCTCCTCTCCGGCGCGCGGTCGGGCGTGCGGGGGCGGGTACGGGGGTGCGGGCCCGCGGGCGGGCGCGCGGCGGCCCGCGACCGACGGGTCCGCGGCGTCGACGTTAACGGGTGGGTACGACAAAGGGGCGCAGGCGGGCGCGGCGGCGGCCGGCGGCACGGGTCCCGGAGGGTGTCCGCTGCGGGTCCGCCGCGGCGGTAAAGCACGTGGGCGGGGCGGGTGACACGGCGTAGGGTTCGCGGAATGACCGAGAACCCGTTCTTCCAGGCCAGTGCGCTGGTCTACGAACTCCCGCCGTTCGCCGAGATCCGCGAGGAGCACTACCTGCCCGCGTACGAGCGGGGGATGGCCGAGCAGCTGGCCGAGATCGCGGCGATCACGGCCGACCGGACCCTGCCGACGTTCGAGAACACCGTGGTGGCCCTGGAGCGCTCCGGGGAACTGCTGCGCCGGGTCGACGCGGTGTTCCGCCACGTGTCCTCCACGGACACCACCGACGCGCTGGACGAGGTGGAGGCGAAGGTCAGCCCGCTGCTCGCGGCCCACCACGACGCGATCCACCTGGACCTCGCGCTGTTCGCCCGGATCGAGGCGCTGTACGAGGACCGCGCGGGGTCGGGCCTGGACCCGGAGTCGCTGCGGCTGCTGGAGCGCCGGTACACCGCCTTCGTGCGCTCCGGCGCCCGGCTGGGCGAGGCCGAGCAGGCCCGGCTGCGCGAGCTGAACGCCGAACTCGCCGCGCTCGGCACCACCTTCCAGCAGAACGTGAACGCCGACACCCGCTCGGCCGCCCTGGTCCTGGACTCCGCCGAGGACCTGGCCGGGCTCTCCGAGGGGGCGATCGCCGCCGCCGCGGAGAACGCCCGGGTGCTGGGCCACGACGGCGCGTACGTGCTGAGCCTGAAGAACACCTCCGCCCAGCCCGAGCTGGCCCAGCTCACCGACCGCTCGGTGCGCGAGCGGCTGCTGGCCGCCTCGCTCGGCCGGGGCGTCGCGGACAACGGCCCGGTGGCCATCCGGATGGCCACGCTGCGCGCCGAGCGGGCCGCGCTGCTGGGGCACCCGAGCCACGCCTCGTACGTGGTGGCGGACGAGACGGCCGGCACCGTCGAGGCGGTCTCCGCGCTGCTGGCCCGGCTGGTGGAGCCGGCGGTGGCGAACGCCCGCCGGGAGGCCGCCGAACTGGCCCGGATGGCCGCCGCGGACGGGATCGCGGAGATCGCCGCGCACGACTGGGCGTACTACTCGGAGAAGGTCCGGCAGAGTTCCTACCGGGTGGACGCGGCGGCGCTGCGCCCCTACCTGGAGCTGGAGCGGGTGCTGGAGGACGGCGTGTTCCACGCCGCGAAGCTGGCGTACGGGCTGAGCTTCACCGAGCGGCCCGACCTGACGGCGCACCACCCGGACGCGCGGGTCTACGAGGTGTTCGAGGAGGACGGCACCGCGCTCGGCCTCTTCGTCGCCGACTTCTTCGCCCGCGCCTCCAAGCGCGGCGGCGCCTGGATGGACTCGATGGTCCCGCAGTCCGGGCTGACCGGGCACCGGGCGGTGGTGCAGAACACCCTCAACATCCCGCACCCGGCCCCCGGTGAGCCGGCGCTGATGGACTGGGACGAGGTGCGCACGCTCTTCCACGAGTTCGGGCACGCGCTGCACGGGCTGTTCTCGGACGTGCGCTACCCGCTGTTCTCGGGCACCTCGGTGCCCCGGGACTTCGTGGAGTTCCCCTCGCAGGTCAACGAGATGTGGATGGTCCGGCCGGAGGTGCTGGCCAACTACGCCCGCCACCACGAGACCGGGGAGCCGCTGCCGGCCGAGCTGGTCGAGCGGATGACGGCGGCCGAGGGCTTCGGGCAGGGCTTCCGGACGGTCGAGTACCTGGCGGCCACGCTGCTGGACTGGGCCTGGCACACCGTGCGGCAGGGCGAGGAGATCGCGGACGCCGAGGAGTTCGAGACCCGGGCGCTCGCGGCGGCCGGGATCGCGGTGGACGCGATCCCGCCGCGCTACCGGACGGCGTACTTCCAGCACGTCTTCGCCAGCGGCTACAGCGCGGCGTACTACGCGTACATCTGGTCGGAGGTGCTGGACGCCGACACCGTGCAGTGGTTCGGGAACAACGGGCGGCCGGTGCGGGAGAGCGGCGAGCTGTTCCGGCGGGAGCTGCTGGCGCGCGGGTTCAGCCGGGACCCGCTGGAGTCCTTCCGCGCGGTGGTCGGCCGGGCGCCGGAGACCGGGCCGTTGCTGGCCCGCCGGGGACTGGCGTGACCGTCCCGCCCCTCGTGCCCGTTCCGCTCGTCCGGCGCGTTCCGCTCAGCGGGCGGTGAGCGTGACCGTCACGGTCGTGCCCGGGCGGGCGTGCGGGAGCCGGATGCGTACGGTTCCCGCACGCCCGCCCGTCGGCTGGTCGACCTCGACCCGGGCGCCGGCCGGGGCGACGGCCACCCGGGCGCCGTGCGGGAACGCGGCCGGGGGCAGCAGGAGTTCGCTGCCGCGCCCGGTGCCGTCGGTGCGCCAGCTCACGGTGGCGCCGTCGGCGCGGACGTCGGTGCGCACGTCGGTTCCCGCGACGGCCACCGGGTACGGGCCGAAGGCGGGCTCCGAGCCGGGGGCGGGGCGTCCGGCCGGGTCGAGCGCGCAGTAGCCGCCGGTGCCCCGGCACCAGTACCACATCGTCCAGCCCTCGGCGAAGCCGTCCATTGCGGCGACCTGACGGCGGACCAGCTCGGCGTTGCCGGGGGTGCGGGAGTTCGGCGGGCCCCACTCGCCGACCAGGACGGGCAGCCGCCGGGCGGCCGGGTAGGCGGTGATCGCGGCGGTGTACTGCTCGACGAAGCCGCCGGCCGGGTCCCAGTCGGCGCCGCCCTCGACCGCGGTGTCGTAGAAGTGCGGTGCGTAGCCGAGCCGGGGCGCGCCGGGGCGCGGGTCGGCGAAACCGGGCAGTTGGGTGGGCACGCCCTGGCCGACCAGCACGGTGGGCTCCACGAACAGCCAGGAGCGGGAGTCGACCCGGCGCACGGCCGCGATCAGGCGGCGGTACATGTCGGCGAGCCGGCCCTGCTCCAGGGCGGCGGAGGCGGCGGCCAGTACGGTCGGGTCGCTCGGGTCGCCGTCCACCGGGCCGAACGGCTCGTTGAACAGGTCGTAACCCACCAGCGAGCTGTGGCCGCGCAGTTCGCGGGCGAACCGGGTGTAGAAGTCGGCCTGCCAGGCGCGCAGGTCGGGGTCGTCGTAGAGGTGCCGGAAGGCGGCCTGGACGGCGGGCTGGAAGTAGCCGGCGAACCAGTCGTCCGGGTCCGGGGTGAACGGCAGGTCGTCGTCCCGGGTGGCCCAGACCGGGACGCCGTTGGTGCCGCCGCCGAACTTCGGCCCGTAGACGTCCTGGTGGAAGTCGATCAGGACCAGCAGGCCCAGCCGGTCGGCCCGGTCCAGGAGGCGCTGGATCCGGTGCAGTTCGGCGGGGTCGAGACGGCCGCGCTCCGGCTCCAGCCGTGTCCAGGAGACCGGCAGCCGGACCAGGGTGAAGCCCTGGGCGGCGACGGAGTCGAGGTCGGCGGGGGTGGCCTCGGCGTACTTGTCGAGGTTGAAGCCGCGCAGCCGCAGGCGGCGGCCCTGGGCGTCGGTGAGGGCGGTCCGGCCGTCGGCGGCGGTGGCCGTGCCGGTGGGGAAACGGTCCGGGCCGGGGGAGCGGTCCGCCCGCCAGGCGTCGGCCGAGGCCGGGACGGCGGTGAGGACGGCGGTGGCGGCGAGCAGCAGGGCGACGGCGGTGCGGCGCAGGCGCATCGGGGACCTCGCACGGCAGGGGTGGGGGTGGGGCCCGATGATGCCCGGACTGCCGTGTACGGCACAAGAGTTCCGACGGCGGACGGTTCGATGAAGGACGGTCCGGGGCGGCGCGCGGCCCGGGTCGAGGGGCGGTCCGGGTGGTGGGCGCCTCAGTCGGCGGACGGCTCGGGCGCGGTCGGCAGGACGGCGGTCGGCAGGTCCGCGGCGGCGGCCAGCCGGCCCCAGAGCAGGTCCGCCAGCGCCTGCACCATCCGGGTGCGGGAGCAGGGTCTGGTCTCCAGCCACCAGTCCCCGGCGGCCAGCACCATGCCGGTGATGCCCCGGCCCCAGGCCTCGGCGAGCAGGTCGCGGTCGGCACCGAGGTCGACCTGGCTCTGCACGGCCCGGGTGATCTCCTCGGCGATCTGCTTGAGCGCCGGGGCGAGCGCGTTGCCCGCGCCGCTCGGGTCGCCCTGCTCGGGGTGGGTGAGCAGCCGGTAGACCTGGGGGCGGGCCTCGATTCCGGCGAGGTAGGTGTCCAGGACGTGCTCGACCCGGTCGCGGCGTTCCAGCGGCTCGGCGAGGGCGGCCCGGACGGCGGCCAGCAGTCCGCCGGTGTGGCGCTCGGTCAGCGCCCTGATCAGGCCGTTCCGGTCGCCGAAGTGGCGGTAGAGGATCGGCTTGGTGATGCCGGCCTCGGCGGCGATGGCGTTCATGCTGGCGCCCGGCCCCTCGCGCTGGATGACCCGGTCGGCGGCGTTGAGCAGCTGCTCGCGGCGGGGCTCTCGGGACATGCGCTGCTCCTCGGGATCGGGTTCGGCGGGGTCTGCGTGGGCGTTGACACCGGTTACCAATCAGTAGCAGACTCCGACGATGTTACCCGAGGTAACACCCCGGTCGGCCGCACACGTCTTCGGAGGCAAGCCCCATGAGCAGCACGTTCTCGCTGGACCCGGGCGCGGACCAGCTCGCCGTACGCGACTGGCTGCACGGCTTCGCCGCCGACGTGATGCGCCCGGCCGCGGCCGAGTGGGACGAGCGCGAGGAGACCCCCTGGCCGGTCATCCAGGAGGCCGCCAAACTGGGCATCTACTCGCTGGACTTCTACGCCCAGCAGTACTTCGACCCCTCCGGCGTCGGCATCCCGATCGCCATGGAGGAGCTGTTCTGGGGCGACGCCGGCATCGGGCTGTCCATCGTCGGCACCACCCTGGCCGCCGTCGCGGTGCTGGCCAACGGCACCGACGAGCAGATCGGCACCTGGACCCCGCAGATGTTCGGCACCCCGGAGGACGTCAAGGTGGCGGCCTTCTGCTCCTCCGAGCCCGACGCCGGCTCCGACGTCTCGGCGCTGCGCACCCGGGCGGTGTACGACGAGGCCAAGGACGAGTGGGTCCTGAACGGCACCAAGACCTGGGCCACCAACGGCGGGATAGCCGCCGTCCACGTGGTGGTCGCCACCGTCGACCCGGAGCTCGGCGCGAAGGGCCAGGCCTCCTTCGTCGTCCCGCCGGGCACCCCGGGTCTGAGCCAGGGCCAGAAGTTCAAGAAGCACGGCATCCGCGCCTCGCACACCGCCGAGGTCGTGCTGGACGGCGTCCGGGTGCCCGGCAGCTGCCTGCTCGGGGGCAAGGAGAAGCTGGACGAGCGACTGGCCCGGGCCCGCGAGGGCGGCAGGCGCCCGGGCGGCAGGGGCAATGCGGCGATGGCCACCTTCGAGGCCTCCCGCCCGGCCGTCGGCGCGCAGGCGATCGGCATCGCCCGGGCCGCGTACGAGGTGGCGCTGGACTACGCCGGGACCCGTGAGCAGTTCGGCCGCCCGATCATCGACAACCAGGGCGTGGCCTTCCAGCTCGCCGACATGAGGACCCGGATCGACGCGGCCCGGCTGCTGGTGTGGCGGGCCTCCTGGATGGCGGTCAACAACCGGCCGTTCACCGCCGCCGAGGGCTCGATGTCCAAGCTGTACGCCGGTGAGACCGCCAAGTACGTGACCGCGCAGGCGATGCAGATCCTCGGCGGCAACGGTTTCACCCGGGAGTACCCGGTGGAGCGGATGCACCGGGACAGCGCGATCTACTCGATCTTCGAGGGGACCAGCGAGATCCAGCGGCTGGTGATCGCCCGGGCGATCTCGGGGGTGCCGATCCGCTGACTCGCCGGGCCGGCGAAACCCGCCGGGACGACGGGAGCCGGCGGGACGACGGGAGCCGGCGGGACGACGGGAGTCGCCGGGACGACGGGAGCCTGCGGGCGAGTGAGGATCAGCGGGCCAGCCAGAAGGTGAGCCCGGCGGTGAGCGCGCCCACCGCCGCGCCGACGATCGTCTGCGCGGCGGTGTGGTCCCGCAGCACCACCCGGGACCAGCCGATCAGCGGAACCAGCGGCGCGAGCAGCAGCCAGAGCGGGCCGAGCGCGATGGCGAGACAGACCACCGCGCCGGTGGCCACGGCGGTGTGCACGGAGACCTTCCACCAGGCGGTGATCACCAGGATCGGGACCAGCGAGGCGAACATCGCCAGCACCAGCGCGGTCAGGTCGGCCGGGGCGTCCAGTCCGATCATCACCGCGAAGCTGAGCAGCACCGAACCCATGATGAGCGGGATGACGGTCAGCCGGCGCTGCCGGTGGCCGACGTGACGGTCCGCCACGGTGCCCTTGCGCATGCCGTACCGGATGATCAGGGTCGGGACGACGGCGGCGAACAGGATGGCGAACAGTGCCCACCCGATGCCCGGCAGGCCGTAGCGGAGGCCGCCCAGCACCGGGAGCAGCACGACGATCACGTTCTTCGGCTCCAGGCCGTCGGTGATCCGGCGGGCCCGGACCGTCCGGCTGGTGGGGGCGGGCGCGGCCTCGGCCTCGGTCGTCATCGGGGTGGGTGCTCCGGGGGCGTGAAGGGGCGGGCGGCGTCCGGTCGGTGGTGCTGGTCGGACGGCGTCCGGTCGGACGATCGTACGGGTTCGGGTGCTCAGAACCGGGCGGGGCGGCCCTCCAGGAAGGCCGTCAGGCCCTCGCGGACGTCCGAGCCCTCCAGGGAGCGGAGCAGCCAGGGGGCCAGGACCTCGTCCGCCCGCTCGGGCGGGGCGTCCAGGACGGCCTTGGCCGCGCCGATGGTGTGGGTCGAGCGGCGGGTCAGCAGCCGGGCGAAGTCCAGGGCGGCGGCGTCCAGTTCGGCGTCCGGCAGGACGCGTTCGGCGAGGCCCAGCGGCAGTGCGTCCCGGCCGGTCACCAACTCGCCGGAGAACAGCAGGTACTTGGCCCGGGCCGGGCCGATCAGCCGGGCCAGCCGTACGGTCGGCACCGCGGAGTAGACCACGCCGAGCTTGGCCGGGGTGATCCCGAGCCGGGCGTCCTCGGCGACGAACCGCAGGTCGCAGGCGACGGCGAGCTGGCAGCCGCCGCCGACGCAGGCGCCGTGCACCACGGCGAGGGTCGGGTGCGGGAAGGCCGCCAGTGCCTCCTCGGCGGCGACGTTGGTCGCGTGGTAGGCCTCCGCGCGGTCCGGATCGCCGTACGTCTCGGAGAGTTCGGCGATGTCCGCGCCCGCGCTGAAGGTGTTGGCGGCGCCGGTGAGCAGCAGGACGCGCACGCCCTCCTGGCCGGCCAGTTGCTCCAGCACCTTGGGCAGCGCCTGCCAGATCGCCAGGGTCACCGCGTTGCGGCGGTGCGGACGGGCGAACTCCAGGACGGCGACGCCGTCCTCGCCGACGTACGCGTTGAGGCCGTCGGCCTGGGCGGGCAGGATTGAGCGGTCCCGCGTGAGCAGTGGCTGGTCCATGCGCACCTCCGGTCGGTCGTGGTGCGCCAACTCTCTCAGGTGGCGCGGGTGCAGTAGTCGCCGAGGCCGTGTTCGAGCAGGGCGAAGGCGCGGCGGGCCTCCTCCAGTGCGGCGGGCAGGGCGTCGACGGCGCGCTCGCCGGCGAGTACCCGCCGGTGGTTGGCGGTGATCAGCGCGACCCGGACGGCCAGCACCTGGGCGGTGGCGACCCGGGCGGTCAGTTCGTCCCGGGCCGGGTCCTGGGCGAGCAGTTCGGTGCAGAGCGCGGCGCTCGCCAGCAGGTCGAAGCCGTGGGTGGCGCGTGCGGTCAGCGCCGGGGTGCGGTGGATCAGCCGGACCACGTCGAGCACGATCCGGTCGTCGTTCAGCCCGGAGGCCGGGTCGTGGCGCTCCAGCGCGGCGAGGAACTGTTCGCGCAGCGCCGTCACCGCCGAGGTGCCCGGGGCGCGGTCGCGCACCGCCCGGGCGGGCTCGTCGAGGTGCTGCTCCATCGGCGCCATGACCAGGTCTTCCTTGGTGGAGAAGTAGTTGAAGACGGTCATCTTGGACACCTCGGCGGCGGCGGCGATCTCCGCGACCGAGACCTGGTCGAAGCCGCGCTCGGTGAACAGCGCGATGGCCGTGCGGAAGATCCGCATGCCCGTCTGGAACTTCTTGCGCTCGCGCAGCGGGAGCGCGTCCAGGTCGACGTCGGGGCCGAGGTCCTGTGCGGGTCGCATCGCCATGGGGGGACTGTACCAGGCTCAAATGTTGACCAGGCAGAAAGATTGGTCGAGATGAAGAATTGACCGGGTATAAAAATGCTGCCATGGTGAGGACGCGCCGCCGGCCGCCCCGGCCCCGACGCGAACTCAACCGACCCTGGGGGGACTTGACCATGGCCACCGCCGTACCCGCACCGCCCGACGCCACCGGGCTGATGACACCCGCCCGACGCAAGGCGGGCATGTTCCTCTGCCTGATCACGATCGTGCTGGCCGTGCTCGACATGAACATCGTCTCGGCGGCCACCGTGCCGATCGTCCGCGACCTCGACCCCGTCCACGGCGTCGACCGGCTGCCCTGGCTGATCAGCGCCTTCGCTCTCGCCGCCACCGCACTGCTGCCGCTCTACGGCAGGCTGTGCGACGCCTACGGCGCCAAGCGCGTGCTCCTCGGGGCGGTCGCCACCTTCACGCTCGGCTCGGCGCTGTGCGGGGCGGCGCAGTCGATGGGCGAGCTGATCGCCTTCCGGGCCGTCCAGGGCATCGGCGGCGGCGGGCTGATGAGCGTCACCATGGTCGTCATCGCCCAGTTCAAGGAGCCGGGTGGGGGCACCAACGCCAAGGGCAGCGCCATGGGCGGGATCGTCGCGGGGCTGGGCATGTCGATCGGCCCACTGGTCGGCGGGCTGCTCGCCGACCACGTGAGCTGGCGCTGGATCTTCTACGTCAACCTGCCGCTCTGCCTGGTGGTGCTGGTCGGTGTGGCCCTGGTGATCAGGCTGCCGAGGGCGACGGGCCGCGGCGGTCTGGACTTCCTCGGCTCCGCCCTGGCCGCCGCGTTCGCGGTCGGACTGCTGCTGGTCACCGAGTGGGGAGGCAAGGACCACGCCTGGACCTCCCCGGTGATCCTCGGGCTGGCGGCCGGCACGCTCACCGCGTTCGGCCTCTTCCTGTGGCGCCAGGCCGTGGCCGCCGCGCCGGTGCTGCCGCTGTCGCTGTTCCGGATTCCGGTGGTGCGGCTGGGCTTCGCGATCCAGGGCCTGGTCGGGATGGCCATGATCGGCGCGATCGTCCAGGTGATGCTCTACCTCCAGCTCGCCCGGGGCGTCGCCCCGACCACCGCCAGCCTCTACCTGATCCCGATGGCCGCCGGGATGACGGCCTCCGGCCTGGTCGTCGGCCGGCTGCTCGCCCGGGGCCACTCGCTGGGGATCTTCCTGCTGGCCGGCGCGGGCTGCGCGGCGCTCGCCCTGCTGCTGCTCGGCCTGAGCGGGCCGACCACCCCGCTGCCCGCGGTGATGGCCGAACTCGCCCTGTTGGGCTGCGGCTTGGGTCAGCTGATCGGCCAGCTGATCGTGGTGGTGCAGCAGGCGGCGCCGGCGCACCAGCTGGGCGTGGCGACCACCGGCATCCGGTTCTTCCAGAACCTCGGCAACGCGCTGGGCGCGGCGGTCTTCGGCACCGTGCTGGCCAGGGTCTTCGCGGACGGTGAGCAGGGGCGGCCGCTGGGCGCCGTCCGGACGCTCACCGGGGGCGCGCGCGAGCACGCCGTGCGCAGCTTCACCGACGCCGTGGACGTGGTGTTCCTGTCGGGCGGCGGGGTGTTGGTGCTGGTGGCGCTGCTGGTGTGGCGGCTGCGGGTGGTCGGCGGCGCGGCCCTGGACGGCGACGCCGGGCCGGCTGTTGCCCCGGGGGCGGCCTCGGGCGTGGCCCCGGGGGCGGCCTCTGGTGTGGGTGAGGTGGTCGGGGCCCGGGCGGTCTGAGCGGGGGTCGAGCCGGGGGCGAGCGGCGGTCGAGCGGCGGGGCCCGGTGGACGGAGGTGTCCACCGGGCCCCGCCGTGTGCGCGGGCGGCTCAGCCCTGGGAGGCGGCCGTCCACTCGGCGGCCAGGATGGACCAGATCTCCTTGTCGTAGCGGACCCCGTTGTACGGGTACCACTCGCGCAGCACGCCGTCGCGGGTCATGCCGAGCCGCTCGGCGACGGCCCGGCTGCGGACGTTGACGGAGGAGCACCACCACTCGGCGCGGTGCATGCCGCGGGTGACGAAGGCGTAGTCGAGCAGCTGCTTGACGGCGGCGGTGATCAGCCCGTGGCCCTCGCCGGCCGGTTCCGTCCAGGCGCCGATCTCGCAGACGCCGGACTTGGCGTCGAAGCTCACGAACATCACTCCGCCGACCAGCGTGCCGTCCAGCCAGATGCCGTAGATCCGCTTCTGGTCGGCGGCCTGGCCGTCGGCGTACCGCTGGAGGGTGGCGCGGGCCGAGTCCAGGTCGACCGAGAAGGTGGCCCAGGGGATCCACGGGTCGGTGTGGGCGCGGGCGCGGTCGAGGTGGGTCAGGAACTCGGCGGCCTGCCAGGGCTCCAGCGGGCGCAGTTCGGCGTTCTCGGTGAGCGGTACGGCAAACACGGGCGGCCTTTCGGGGGTGGTGCTGAGGTTGGCTGAACCATTCATAACAAACGTTTGGTATGTACGATAGCCCCCATGACACCGGCCCGTGGAGACCATGACGCCCGACGCTCGGAAGTCTCCGAGGGGGTGTGGCGCGTGCTCTCCACCCGAGGCTTCGAAGGGCTGACCCTGCGCGCGGTGGCCGCCGAACTGGGTGCCTCCACCGGGATGCTGACGCACTACTTCCCGAACAAGCGGGCGCTGCTCAGCCATGCGCTGGAGGAGCTGGACCGGCGTTCGCTGGCCAGGCCGCGGCGCACCGCCCCGGCCGACGGCGGGCCGCCGCCGGCCGGGCTGGCCCGGGTGCGGGCGTCGCTCCTGGACGTGCTGCCGCTGGACGGCGAGGCCGCGGCCGACAACCGGATCTGGGTCGGCTCCTGGGACCACGCCCTGGCCGACCCGGAGCTGGCGGCCGCGCACGCGGGGCGCTACGCGCGCTCGCGCACGGCGCTCACGGCGCACGTCGCGGAAGCCCAGCGACTGGGGGAGCTCCCGGCGCAGGCCGACCCGGCGGCGCTCGCGGCGGGGGCGCAGGCCTTCGTGCTGGGGCTGGTGGTGCAGGCGCTGTTCGCCCCGGAGGAGTTCCCGGCGCAGCGGCAGACGGAACTGCTGGACGCCTATCTGGTCGGACTGGCGGGGTAGCCGGGGTCAGGGCGGGGGTGGGCGCGGCCGAGGCGGGTCCGGCCGCTCCCGCGGGTGCGGGACGGGGAATTCGCCGGGAATTCCGGTTGTTCCGATTGACCCCGTTATTGACCGTGTTTCACGGCGTCATGACACGCATCGTCACGCGTTGTGCGCGAAGCGTGCGCGGGGCGGTCGGCGTAGGGGATTACGGCGCGATCCGGAGTGAACACGGAAAGTGTCCGCCGGAGTGGTGGCCTGCGGAATTGCCGGGTGGTGCCCCCAGCAGGATTCGAACCTGCGACCTACCGCTTAGAAGGCGGGTGCTCTATCCGCTGAGCTATGGGGGCGGGACGGGCGGCGCCCTCGTGGGCACGACCGTGACCGGGATCGGGCTGGCGGGCGCCGGGGCGCACGCTGTCCGGCCCCGTACCTGAGGGTGGGGTGGGGTTGGTGGGCCCTCGCCCTGTCGGGGACAGGATAAGGGTGGCCGGTTCCCAGGCCGGGTGTGACGACACCGCCGTTGGTGTGTCGGTTCGGTGGAGCGGTCCGATAATCGCAGGTGAAGGCCGTGAGTGCAGCGGTCTGGGAGTGTTCCGCGCCGGACGTTGTGCAGTCGTTACGGGGCTGCCTCCTCACCCGTTATGGATTCGGCACGGAGAATGTGCCGCCGACGGCGCGGGTGGGGGGTCTTTATCGCGGTTGCGCCGGTCGGATGACGTGCGCGGACGACCGTCGGACCCGTTCCCGGAGCGTGTTCTCCGGAGGGCGCCGGGGCGTGCCGGCGGGGCGGCGAGCAGCGGGTTTGTTGTCATGGCCGCGAAGAATCGGGAGTCGGAGAGGCCGCGGAAGGCCGAAATTCACCCCCGCGAGTGACAACAGTTTCCACAGCCCCCGGGTTATCCACAGGATTTCGGAACTCGGTGGCCGGGATTTCCTCCGAAGTGCACGCTCGGGGCGCACCGGTCGATTCCGTACGGTGCATCGGCGAGAACGGAGGGTGTGCCGTGAACGAGACGCATGTGACGCTGATCGGCAATGTGGCGACGGAGGTGAGCTACGGCGAAACCACCGGCGGGGTGCCGATGGCCAACTTCCGGCTCGGCTGCACCGAGCGGCGGTACGACCGCCAGCGCGAGTGCTGGGTGGACGGCGAGACGCAGTGGGTGACGGTGACGGCCTGGCGGGCGCTGGCGGTCAACCTGATCGGCTCGCTGGCCAAGGGCGATCCGGTGCTGGTGAGCGGTCGGTTGCGGGTGCGGGAGTGGACGGAAGGGGAGGCGAAGCGCAGCCGGGCCGAGATCGACGCCCGATCGGTCGGGCACGATCTCACCCGTGGCACCACGGCGTTCCGGTGGGCGGCGGGGGTGCGCGGGCAGCCGCCGTTCGGGCCCGGGGCGGCCGGGGCGGAGATCGGCGGTGAGGTGGTGCCGGAGTGGATCGTCAGCGCGGTGGAGGCGCGCAGGGGTTCGGCGGTGGCACCCGGGGCAGCCCCCTCGGCAGCCCCTGCGGTGGTCGCGGCACCCGCGGCGCGGGCGCTGCCGCCCGGCGGGAGGCCGGTCGCGGGGGAGCCGGGCGAGGCGGGCGGGAAGGCCTGGGGAAGTGAGGCGCAGGACGAGCCGACCTGACCGGTCGGGTGACCTTCCCTGTCGACAAATATGTTGGTCGAGAAGGTTGTTGCGCCCGCACGCGCAATCCGACCCGATAACAGAAAACCGCCCGGGACTTTCTGCCAGGTCGTCAGCTTGTGTGGGACCTGAGGGGATTGATAACGATCCAGATACGGAATCGTCCTGATTTCGCATGGGGGTTTCGGGGCCTCCGGGGCTCAATAGGATTCGTCTGGTTCATACCCGCAGCAGTGCCACAGGGGGCACGCGCGGGACGGCAAGTCGGCGGGCTGTCCACTCGGTTCGGCCCGACCCGGAGGGATCCCAGATGTTCCAGAGGCAGGGGCGGAGTCTGTCCCGGATAACCACTGTCATGCTCACGACCAGCTTGGCGTTGGGCGGTGGCCTGTTCGCGGCCGGTGCGGCGGCCGCGGCCGACACCCCGGCTTCGGGTGTGACCGCCGAGGTCCAGAACGAGATGCTCGGCGAGAAGATCGACGTCGACGGCCGGACCGTCGACGGCGGCCTGTTCACCCTCAAGACGGACGCGGGCGAGAAGCTCCGGACGTACTGCATCGACTTCGACAACCCGGTCTACCTGGACAGCGCCGCCAAATACCACGAGGCGGACTGGGCGTCGAGCTCCCTCAACAGCAACGCCAACGCCCCCAAGATCCGCTGGATCCTGGACAACTCCTACCCGCAGGCGAGCCTGGCCTCCCTGGCCACGGCCATCCACGTGGAGAAGCTGAGCGACGAGGACGCCGCCGCCGGCACCCAGGCCGCGATCTGGAAGTTCTCGGACAACAAGACCGCCACTCCGCGCAACGAGACGGCGAAGAAGCTCCGCGACTACCTGGTCGGCGACGCCAACAAGGGCGTCGCGGCCGAGCCCAAGCCCTCGCTGACCCTCTCCCCGGACTCCGTCTCCGGGAAGTCGGGCGGCAAGCTCGGCCCGTTCCTGCTGAACTCCAGCGCGAACGAGGTCAAGCTGACCGTCACCGGCGACGCCGCGGACAAGATCAAGCTGCTGGACAAGGACAACAAGCCGGTCGGTGGCGCCCTTGCCGGCCCGATCGGCAAGGACACCCCGCTGTACCTGGACGTGCCGGCCGGCACCCCGGACGGCAAGGCCGCCATCAACGCCACCGCCGAGGCCAACGTCCTCAGCGGCCGGGTGTTCATGAGCAAGGTGGACACCAAGGGCCGCCACAGCCAGACCATGATCCTGGCCGGCTCCACCAAGGTGAACGTCGCGGCCGGTGCCAAGGCCACCTGGAAGCAGGGCAAGGGCGCGCTGATCGACAGCACCGCCAAGGAGGAGTGCGCCGCCGGCGGCGTGCGGGTGTCCGTCACCAACACCGGTGACGAGGCCGCCACCGTCACGGTCGGCAAGCAGCAGGTCGCCGTCCAGCCGGGCAAGACCGAGAGCGTGCTCGTCAAGGTCGAGGAGAAGACCCGCTACGACTTCACCGTGACGGGCCCGAACGGCTACTCCAAGCAGTTCACCGGCGTCCTGGACTGCAAGGTCGGCGTGACCCCGACCCCGGCCCCGACCACCCCGGCCACCCCGGCCGCGACCCCGTCCTCCGGCACCCCGGCCGCGACCCCGTCGGGCACCCCGAGCAACGGCGCCGGCCAGCCGGCCCCGGCGACCACCAGCGCCGCCCCCGGCACCGGTGGCCTGGCCCAGACCGGTGCCAACGACTCCACCCCGATCCTCGCCGCCGTCGCCGGTGGCCTGGTCGTGGCCGGTGGCGCCGCCGTCTTCGTCCTGCGCCGCCGCGGCCGCCACGGTCGCACCACCGCCTGAAGCGACTGAAGCGACCGAAGCGACCGAACCGCCTGAGGCACCTGAAGCGCTCGAGCGGGCCGGGAGGCACCGACCTCCCGAGTCCCTGAGCGCGGCAACCGGCCCGGCTCCCCGCACCCGCTGCGGGGAGCCGGGCCGTCGCGGTTCCCGGGAGGAGGCGCGGACGCCGGTCGTGGTGGGGCGCCGAGAGGCGGTGGGCGGCCCCGGATACCCCCGTGGGGTCACCTGGGCGATTCGGGCCTCCGGGCCGGGTGCGGCACAATGGAAGGCTGCAAGCCGAATACTCCCGACGACGCCGGAGCGATCTCACGTGGCGGAATACATCTACACGATGCGCAAGGTGCGCAAGGCTCACGGAGACAAGGTCATCCTTGACGACGTGACGCTCAGCTTCCTCCCCGGAGCGAAGATCGGCGTCGTGGGCCCCAACGGCGCCGGTAAGTCCACCGTGCTGAAGATGATGGCCGGCCTGGAGCACCCCTCCAACGGCGACGCCTTCCTCTCGCCGGGCTTCACCGTCGGCATGCTCCTCCAGGAGCCGCCGCTGGACGAGACCAAGACGGTCCTGGAGAACGTCCAGGACGGCGTCAAGGAGATCAAGGGGAAGCTCGACCGCTTCAACGAGATCGCCGAGCTGATGGCGACCGACTACTCGGACGCCCTGCTGGACGAGATGGGCAAGCTCCAGGAGGAGCTGGACCACGCCGAGGCCTGGGACCTGGACGCCCAGCTGGAGCAGGCCATGGACGCCCTGGGCTGCCCGCCCGGCGACTGGCCGGTCACCAAGCTCTCCGGCGGTGAGAAGCGCCGCGTCGCGCTCTGCAAGCTGCTGCTGGAGGCCCCCGACCTGCTGCTGCTCGACGAGCCCACCAACCACCTGGACGCCGAGTCGGTGAACTGGCTGGAGCAGCACCTGGAGAAGTACAAGGGCACCGTCGTGGCCGTCACCCACGACCGGTACTTCCTGGACAACGTGGCCGAGTGGATCCTGGAGCTCGACCGCGGCCGCGCCTACCCGTACGAGGGCAACTACTCCACCTACCTGGAGACCAAGCAGTCGCGTCTGAAGGTCGAGGGCCAGAAGGACGCGAAGCGGGCCAAGCGCCTCAAGGAGGAGCTGGAGTGGGTCCGCTCCAACGCCAAGGGCCGCCAGGCGAAGTCCAAGGCCCGTCTGGCCCGCTACGAGGAGATGGCGGCCGAGGCCGACAAGATGCGGAAGCTGGACTTCGAGGAGATCCAGATCCCGCCGGGCCCGCGTCTGGGCAGCGTCGTCATCGAGGTCGAGAACCTCAACAAGGCCTTCGGCGAGAAGGTCCTGATCGACGACCTGAGCTTCACCCTGCCGCGCAACGGCATCGTCGGCATCATCGGCCCGAACGGCGCCGGCAAGACCACCCTGTTCAAGATGCTCCAGGACCTGGAGACCCCGGACAGCGGCACGGTCAAGGTCGGCGAGACCGTCAAGATCAGCTACGTCGACCAGAGCCGCTCCAACATCGACCCGAAGAAGACCCTCTGGGAGGTCGTCTCCGACGGGCTGGACTGGATCAACGTCGGCCAGGTCGAGATGCCGTCCCGCGCCTACGTGTCGGCCTTCGGCTTCAAGGGCCCGGACCAGCAGAAGCCGGCCGGCGTGCTCTCCGGCGGTGAGCGCAACCGCCTGAACCTGGCGCTCACCCTCAAGCAGGGCGGCAACCTGCTGCTCCTCGACGAGCCCACCAACGACCTGGACGTCGAGACGCTCTCCTCGCTGGAGAACGCCCTGCTGGAGTTCCCCGGCTGCGCCGTGGTCATCTCCCACGACCGCTGGTTCCTGGACCGAGTGGCCACCCACATCCTCGCCTACGAGGGCGACAGCAAGTGGTTCTGGTTCGAGGGCAACTTCGAGTCGTACGAGAAGAACAAGATCGAGCGGCTCGGCGCCGACGCCGCCCGTCCGCACCGGGCCACCTACAAGAAGCTGACCCGGGGCTGACACCCTGCCGTCACAACGGCCCGGCAGACTGCCCTCCGGGGCGGCCTGCCGGGCCGCGGCCCGTCGCCACCGTTCGCCGCGTCACGTCCCACGCCACCGGCGGTGGACGGCGGCGGCCGACCGGACACCGAGGAGAACTGCCGTGGCTCGCCACATCTACGCCTGCCCGCTGCGCTGGTCCGACATGGACGCCTTCGGGCACGTCAACAACGTGGTCTTCCTGCGCTACCTGGAGGAGGCCCGGATCGACTTCATGTTCACCCAGGCCGCCGCGGCCGGCGCCGGGGAGTTCGCGGGCGGCTCGGTGGTGGCGCGCCACGAGATCGACTACAAGCGTCCGCTGGTGCACCGGCCCGAGCCGGTCACCATCGAGACCTGGGTGACGAAGATCGGCGGCGCCTCGCTGACCGTCTCGTACGAGATCAAGGATGTCACCGAGGACGGCCGCGACATCGTGTACGTCCGGGCGTCCACCGTGGTCGTCCCCTACGACCTGGCCGAGGGCCGGCCGCGCCGGATCTCGCCGGTGGAGCGGGAGTTCCTCGGCCGCTTCATGGACGAGGAGCCGGTCGCCGCCACCGTCTGACCCCGCCCGACGATCCGAGACCTGACGATCCGAGACCTGACGATTCGAGCTGAACCGCCGTGAACATCACCGCCCGTCTCGCCCTGACCGACGCCGGGGAGGCCGCCGACCTCTCCGCCTTCCTGCTGCGCCTGCTGCGCTTCGACCGGGCGGCGGCCGTCCGGATCCAGGCGGTGGGCCCGGACGGCGGCGACGGTGTGCTGGCGGTCTTCGGCCGGTTGCCGCTGGGCGGTTCGGGCGCGCTGGCGATCCGCACCGTGCGACTGGGCGGCCTGGACGAGCCGGTGGACCTGACCGTCTCGGCGGGCCAGTTGCTGGACGGTGTGGACACCGAGGCGGGCACCCTCGCGCTGCCCGCGCCGGTGACCGGTCCGGCCTGGGCCGGTCTGCTGCCGCCGCGCACCGGCTGGCGGCCGGTCGGCGCCCCGCCGGTGGGCGAGGTGTACCCCGAACTCATGGCCGGGGTGCGGGAGTTCCGCGAGCGCAGCGAGGCCGTCCCGGAGCACCACCGCAGCCGTACGGTGCTGGACGCGCTGGCCGACGAGATCTGGTCCCGCCCGGTCACCGTGCTGCCCGAGCTGCCGCTGCGCGCGCTGCACGCCGCGTACGTGATCGGCTTCCTGCGGCCCGGCGCCCCGCTGACCGTGCACCGGGCGGGCGGCTGGCTGCGGCTGAGCGCCCCGGCGGGCTCGGTGGTGGTGCGCACCGTGGCCGCGCCGGGCGCGGGGCTGGGACTCAGCCCGGTCCGGTAGCCCGGGGGCCGAACTCCGCGGACCGAACTCCGCGGGCCGAACGTCGCTGCCCGGGCTTCGCGGCCCGAACTCCGGGGCGCGGAACTCCGGGGCGCGGAACTCCGGCCCCGGGCTCACGGTGCCCGGAGATCCGGGACGCCCGGGCTCAGCCCGGGGTGTTGATCATCGATGCGGCGGCGTAGGTCAGGTACTCCAGCAGCTGCCGCTCGTGCTCGGCCGGCAGCTCCAGGCTCGCCACGGCCGCCCGCATGTGGGTGAGCCAGGCGTCGTGCGCGGCCTTGTCGACCTTGAACGGCGCGTGCCGCATCCGCAGCCGGGGGTGGCCGCGACGCTCGCTGTAGGTGCGCGGGCCGCCCCAGTACTGCATCAGGAAGAGCGCCATCCGCTCCTCGGCCGGCCCGAGGTCCTCCTCGGGGTACATCGGACGCAGCAACTCGTCCTCGGCGATGCCTTCGTAGAACCGGTGGGCCAGCCGCCGGAAGGTCGGCTCACCGCCGACCTGGTCGTAGAAGGTCTCCTCGCTCAACGTGCCTCGCCGGATCTCTCTCACCCGACCATGGTCGCAGACGCCGACGGGGTCGTACACCTGGACCAAAGGCGTACGACCCCGTCGGGATCGGTGGATGTCAGCCGGGGAGGGTCAGTCCTCCCAGCGGAACAGCTTCCAGGAGATGCCGGTCAGCACGGCCGCGAAGAGCAGCAGGCCGCCCATGGTCGGCAGGGCGTCCATGACGCCGCCGCCGCGGGTGAGCACCGACTGGGCGGAGTCGACCAGGTAGTGCAGCGGCATGACCTGGGAGACGGCCTTGAGCCAGCACGGGGCGCCGTCCAGCGGGAAGAACGAGCCGGACAGGAAGGACATCGGCAGCACGATGATCTGCGAGATGCCGTTGGCCGCCTCCTCGGTCTTGGCGACCGAACCGGCCAGCAGGCCGATCGACATGAAGGCGAGCGTCGCGCAGGCCACCAGCGGGATGACCAGCCACCAGTTGCCGGTGAGCTTGAGCCCGAAGAAGCTCGTCGCGACCACCAGGAAGACGGCGGTCTGCAGGAACGCGGTCAGCAGCGAGACCAGGATCCGGGAGCTGATCACGGTTCCGGCGTTGATCGGCGCCAGCCGCAGCCGGCGCAGCACCTTGGACTTGCGCCAGTTGACCAGCGTCAGCGCGGCGCCGAACACCGCGCCGGTGGCGACGGCCCAGCCGAGCAGGCCGGGGGTGAGGAACTGGATCGGCTTGAGCGACTTGTCCTCGACCTGCTGGGCGTCCAGCACGAAGGCCGGCTTCTGGCCGGTGGCCGCCTGGTTGGCGCTCTGGACCACCGAGTTGAGGATGCCCTGGAGCGCGCCGGCCCGGACCTGGTCGGCGGCGGTGAAGCGCAGCTCGACCGTGCCGTCGGGGCCCTGCTTGATCAGCGCGTCGTAGTCGCCCTTGCGGACCTTCTCCAGCGTGGCGGCCTCGTCGTCGGTCTTCGTGATGGTGAGGACCTTGTCCAGCCCGGCCCGGTCGTCGCCCTGGATCGAGTCGAACAGCTTCACCGCGCCGACCTGCGCCACCTTGGCGTGCGGGCTGCCGGAGCCCTTGGTCACGGTGCCGAAGAAGACCAGGAACACCAGTGGGAACAGCAGGATGAAGAAGGTCGCCGTGCGGTCGCGCTTCATCCCCAGCAGCATGGCGCGGGACAGGCTCCAGAACGCGCTGACCCGCTCCCGTTCGTCGGTGGCCGGGCCGCCGCGCCGGGCCGGGGCCTGCGGCTCGGTGGACGTGGTGGCGGTCATGCGCGGAACTCCCGTCCGGTCAGCTGGAGGAAGACGTCCTCCAGGGTGGCGCCGCGCACTTCCAGGCCGCGCAGCGCGTTCTGCTCGGCCAGCACGCTGAGCACCGGGGCCGGAACGCGGGTGGAGACGGAGAGCGAGACGGTGTCGTCCTCCAGGTTGGCGATGTCCGCGCCGGCCGCGGTCATCAGCTCCCGGGCCCGGTCGAGCGGGAGCTGGCCGGAGGCCACGCTGATCCGGACGGTGTCGTCGATCTCGCGGATCAGCGCCGCCGGGGCGCCGGTGTGGAGGATCCTGCCGTGGTCCATGATCGAGACCCGGTCGCAGAGCACCTCGGCCTCGTCCAGGTAGTGCGTGGTCAGCACGACCGTGCGGCCCTCGGCGTTGATGTCCCGCAGGAGGTCCCAGAGGTTGCGCCGGGACTGCGGGTCGAGGCCGGTGGTGGGCTCGTCCAGGAAGACGAGCTCAGGGTCGTGCGCCAGTGCGCAGGCGATCGACAGGCGCTGGGCCTGGCCGCCGGACATCTGGTCGGTCAGGGTCTCGGCCTTGTCCGAGAGGCCGACCCGCTCCAGCATCGCATCGGCCCGCTTGGGGCCGACCCCGTAGAACGACGCGAAGGTGCGGATCGTCTCCCGGGCCGTCAGTTTCCGGAAGAAAGCGGTGGCTTGGAACTGCACGCCGATTCGCGGCAGCAGTTTCGGATTGCGCGGCCAGGGCTCCATGCCCAGCAGCTGGATCCGGCCCTCGTCCGGTTTCCGGACGCCTTCCAGGATCTCCATCGTGGTGGTCTTCCCGGCGCCGTTGGGGCCCAGGATCCCGTAGAACTCGCCGGCCTCGACGGTGAACGACACCCCGTCGACGGCCTGCACATCCCCGTACCGCTGACGTATGCCGTCAGCGGATATAGCAGCAGTCATGTGCCCTGAGCCTAGAGGTTGCGAAGGCTCCCGTGCACACCGGTGCCGGCGAATTTGCGGAGTTTTTGAAGAAGGCGCAAACAAAGCCGGGCCGGGCGGATGTCGAATTCCGCCCGGCCCGGCCGGAGTTGTCATCGACGGGACGTCAGATAACGATTTGACGGACCTTCAGTGGACGACCTGTCTACCGGTCGCCGGTCCCGTTCAGCCGCGGTGCACGGTGATGGTGGTCCAGGCGCCGATGTGGATCCGGTCGCCGTCGTTCAGCGGGATGGCGGTGTGCGGGGTGATCGGCTCCGCGCCGCCGTTCACGGTGGTGCCGTTGGTCGAGTCCTGGTCGACCAGGACCCAGCTGCCGTCCGCCTGTTCGGCGAGCAGCGCGTGCTGGTGCGAGGCGCCCGGGTCCTCCGGCGGGACGGACAGGTCGATCTCCGGCACCGTGCCGCGGTGCTGGCTGCGCCGCCCGATCCGCAGCTGGCCGCGGCCGGTCAGCGGGATGCGGCGCTCGGGGCAGTACGGCGGGAAGAACAGGCCGGCCGCCTCGGGGCCGCTGCGGGCCATCATCTCGGTGAAGTAGTCCCGGTCGGCCGCGACCACGGCGATCCAGTTGGCCCGCACCGGCTCGGCGGGGGCGGGTCCCTGGGGCTGGTGCGGCTGCGGCGGGGCCAGGGTGAAGGAGGTGCCGAAGTCGCCGCCGCGGCTGTTCGGGCCGGGGCCGGCCGGGTGGGCGTACACCGGGCCGGAGTCCTCGCGCACCGAGGTGTCGGGGAACGCGCCCTCCGGCGTGGGCCCCTCCGGCCCGTTGGCGGGCGAGGAGGGCGGGTAGCCGTAGGTGTGCGGCTGCTGCGGGACGGGCGGGGCGACGGCCTGCTGGGCGGCCGGCGGCTGTCCGTGCGGGGGCTGGCCGTGCGGGGCGTGGCCGAGCGGGGGCTGGCCGTGCGGCGGCTGGCCGGCCGGGGCGTGGCCGAGCGGGGCCTGCGGCGGGGTGCCGCCGTAGGCCGCCGGGATGTTCAGCGGCGGCTGCTGGGCCGGGCCCGGCGGGGTGTGGCCGGCGGCGGGCACCTGGCGGCGCGAGGGCGTGGAGAGCTCGTAGTCGTAGCCGCACTCCTCGCAGAACCGTCCGGTCTGCGGGCTGCGGCAGATCGGGCAGACGGGCAGGCCCTCGGTGAGGCCCTGCGGCCCGGCCTGCGGCGGGACGGCCCCGTGCGGCGGGAGGGCCCCGTGCGGCGGGACGGCCCCGTGCGAGGGGACGGCCCCGTGCGGGGACGGGGGCACCAGGCCGGGGGGCATCATGCCGGGAGGCGGCAGGGGTGCCCCCGGCGGCGGGACGGCCCCCGGCGGCATCGGCGGCGGAGGCGGCGGTGCGCCGAAGGAGGCGCCGCCGTACCCCGGGTGCCCGGCGTGCGTACCGGGCACGGGGTCGGCCCCGTGCGCCCCCGGGTAGCCTCCGTGCGCTCCCGGCGTGGGGGCGGGCGGAGTCATCGGGAAGCCGCAGAAGTCGCACCAGTCCTCGGCCTGCGACTCGTGGCCCCTCGGGCAGATCGGCATCAGGTCCCCCTCGTTTCGGGCCGGCTCCGTGCGGCGTCGCGCCGGGGTGCCGGCCCGGTCACGTCTTCAGCGGTCACTTCTTCACACGTACCGTCTTGGTCGACCGGGTCTCAAGGGTCATCGAGTCGGCCTCGCTCACGTTCTTACGGAACCGAACCGTACCCTCCTTCGGGTCCACCACGTCCACCACCTTCTGGAGCAGCTTGTAGGTGCCCTCGTTCCCGGTCGCGTGGGCGATCCGGACGGCGGCGCCCAGCATGGCGGTCGCGCGGTCGACGTCCCCGGCCCGGTGGGCCTCGAGACCCTCCTGGATGGAGGAGGCGAGCTCGGCCTGCCCGGTGTAGTGGGCGACCTGCGGGCTGATCCGGGTGGAGGAGGCCAGGTCGTCCGTCCAGACGGCCTTGACCAGGCCCTGGGTGAGCACCTCGGGGGTGCCGCCGGCGACCTGCCGGGGCAGCACCAGGCTGACCCGGGCGGCCAGCATCTCGTTGCCGACCGAGGCGGCCGGCACCTCGACGCAGACGTGGTAGTCGCGGCTCTCGTCGCCCCAGGAGCCGGTCGGGTAGTCGCCGGCCCGCGGGCCCGCCTCGGTGCGGCGGGAGCTCAGGTCCTCGACCGAGGGGGCGACCTGCTTGACGAACCTGACGGTGGCGTTGGCCGGCGTCCAGATCCGCAGCGCGACGTCGGCGACCTGCTTGCCCATCGCGCCGGCCATCATCGAGCGGAAGTCCTCGGCCAGGCCGGAGGGTTCGGCGACGATGTCGGTGGTGCCGAGCAGCGCCGAGGAGATCCTGCGCAGCTCGTCGATCCGCCAGTCGGTGCCCACGCCGCGGCAGTCGGCGGTGAAGTGGCCGGTCACCCGCTCGATGGTGCGGGCCAGGTCCTCGGCCGACTCGTGCTCGTTGTTGCCGTCGGTGAGCAGGACGGCGTGCCGGATGGCGATGTCGCGGCGGGTCAGGAAGAGCTGGTCGGCCTTGGCCAGCCAGGTGCCCATCGCGGTGCCGCCGGCCGCGGTGAGCCGGCGCAGCGACTCCTTGGCCTGCCCGCGGGTGGCGGCGGAGGCGGTGGCGAGGGTGCCGTCGCCGGGGTAGATGTCGCGGGCCTCGTGGGTGCCGGCGACCACGGCGAAGGCGGTGCCGTCGCGCAGCGCGTCGATGGCGGCGGCGGTGGCCTCACGAGCACCGTTGATCTTGGTCTTGGGGTAGTCCATCGAGCCCGAGCAGTCGACCAGGATGACCACGGCCGCCGCGGTGTCGCCGCCCGCCGGGGTGGCGTCGGCGAAGCCGAGCGGCCGGCCGCCCGAGGTGCCGCCGCCGGTCGCGGTGACGGTGACGATGGCGTTGACCTCGCGGGCGCCGTCGGCCAGGTACTCGTTCTGGAAGATCTCCACGTCGAACCTGGGCAGGTTCGGCTTCGCCAGTGTTGCCATGGGGCGGTCGGCTCCCGTCGGGTGAAGGGGTGGACGTGCTCAGGACGGTGGGGGCCCGCCGGGCGGGCCGGCGGGCCGGGGCGTCCGGCGGACGGTCGGTCAGGCCGTCGGCGGGTGCGGAGGGACGGGCGGTGCGACGGGCGGGAGGGGAGCGGCGGGGACGGACGGCGGGACCGCCGGCGGGACGGACGGCGCCGGGGGGACCTCCGGTCGCGCGGGCGGGACCGGGGGCACCGGCGGCAGCGGGGCGGCGGGGGAGCCGATCACCGGGAGGTCCGGCAGGGTCGGCTCGTAGTCCTCGTCCTCCTCCTCCACCGCCGTCCGGTCGGCCGTCCGGTCGGCCGACCGCGGAGCGATCACGGGCAGGTCCAGCGCGGTCGGGCTCTGCTCGGCCTCCTCGACGGCGCGGGCCGGCGGGTCGATCGGCAGCACGGCGACGGTGATGTTGTCGTGGCCGCCGGCCGCGACCGCGAACTTCACCAGGGTCTGCGCCGTGGCGAGCGGCTCGGTGCGGGCGTCCGGGCGCACGTAGTACGCCAGGTCGGTGGCCGCCTCGGCGTAGTTCCACAGCCCGTCGGTGCAGATCAGCACCACGCCGGGGACGTGCGGGGTGAAGTCGAGGGTGTGCGGCACGACCTCCTCGGCGTCGGCGCCGAGCCAGCCGGTGATCGCGTGCGCGCGCGGGTCGGCGTAGGCCTCGGCCTCGCCCATCAGCCCGGCCTCGACCATCCGGGCCGCCCAGGAGTCGTCCTGGGTGAGCCGGAACGGCTCGGCGGCGGCGCGGTCGTCCGGGATCCAGTACGCACGGGTGTCGCCGACCCACCCGATGGTGACCCGCCCGCCCGCGGCTATCGCGCTGACGTAGGTGCAGGCGGGCGCGTTGAGGTCGGGCCGGGTGGGGCCGGCGCCGTCGGTGGCGAGGTCGGCGACGGCCTTGGCGGCGTCGGCGATGGCCTGGCGCATCGCCTGGTTCGGGTCCCGGCCGGCCTCCAGGGCGGTCAGCAGCGACTCGGAGGCGGCGTCGACGGCGGTCTCCGAGGCCTCGTCCGGGCGGTCGGAGGAGGAGACGCCGTCGCACACCACGGCGACCACGACCGGCTCGCCGCCGGGCAGCGAGGTCGCGGCGACGGTGAAGGAGTCCTCGTTGCGGTGGTGGCGCACGCCGCGGTCGCTGACCCCGGCGACGCCGCCGAGCGACTTCTCCATGTGGTCGCGCGGGCGCGGCTGGGCGCCGCCGCAGCCCTCGCAGTAGCCGTCCGGGGCGACCTGCGGCTGCCCGCAGTGCACGCAGACCGGCCCGCGCGGCGACGGTACGGCCTCGCCGCGTGCGGCGGCCCAGCTCCCCGGCATCGAGCCGGGGGCCGCCCGGCCGTCCCGGCCGGTCCCGCAGGAGCCGCAGAAGGCGTCCTCCTGGTCCATCGGCTCCGAACAGCTCGGGCACTCGGTCTGCTGCGGCATCTGCTACACCCACGTCCTGGGACGGGCACGGTTGGCCCGTTCCACCATCTCGATCCTGGTCTCGGCCCGGTCGGCCAACCGGGCGAGTACCCGGTAGGACTCTTCCAGGGCGAAGCGCAGTTCCCGCTCCTGTGCGGGACGTCCCAGTACCACCAGGTCGGTGGCCCGTCGGCCGGCGGCCGTCTCGGCGCCGACCCAGCCGAGGGCCGCGTCGAGCACCTCGACCGCGAGCTCCTCGCGGCGGCGGGAGTCCAGCCGCAGCGCGGTCAGCTGCGCGGAGCTCGCGCCGAGGTCGGCGGCCAGGTCGTCGGTGGCCGGGCGCTCGCGCAGCCGGGCCCGGACGGCGGCGATCCGGGCGGCGGTGTACTGGCTGGAGGTGGCCGGGACGGTCTCCAGGACGCGGACCGCGCCGGTCCGGTCCTCCTCGGCCAGCCGGACCCGGGCCAGCCCGAAGCCGGCGCTCAGGTAGGCGTGGTCGGTGGCCCACACCAGCCGGTAGAACTCGGCCGCGTCGCCGCCGTCGCCGAGCAGTTCGGCGCAGATGGCGAGGGCCAGCTTGGGGGCGGCCTCGCCGGGGAAGGCGTCGTAGACCGCGTCGAAGGCCTCCGCGGCGGCCCGCAGGGCCGGAATGCGCCCGCTCTCCGGGGCCTGGGCGCTCTCCGGGGCCCGGCCGTTCTCCGGGGTCCGCCCGCTTTCCGGCGTCCGCCCGTTCGTCGGGGCCGGGCCGCTGCCGACCAGTGCGGTCAGGCCGCGGTACCAGACCACCCGCCAGTCGTCCGGCTGGTCCCGCTCCAGTTCGGCGAGGCGGCTCACGGCGTCCGCGTGGCGGCCGAGTTCGAGCAGGGCGCGCAGTTCGCGCAGCCGGCTCTCGACCGAGACGGCGGGCGCGGCGGCCAGCGCGGCGAGCGTCTCCTCGGGGTCGGGGGTGACCAGGACGGCCAGGAAGCCGGCGTTGGGGTCACCGGGGTCGACCCGGGGGACGGGCAGCGCGAGGGCGGCGGCGGCCGGGTCCAGGGGGGCCACCCGGAGTCGCCCGGCCTGCTCGGTGGGCAGCACCAACTCGGTGTCGACGACGCGCAGTTCGGGCCCGAACAGGGTGGAAGGCGCGGGCCGGGGCCGGTCGTCCTGGAGGGCCAGGACCTCCCGCAGCACGCCGGTGAGCTGGTCGGCCATCTCCTCGGCGGAGGCGAAGCGGCGGGCCGGGTCCGGGTCGGTGGCGCGGACCAGGAAGCGGTAGAACGACTCGTACCGGGCGAAGACCTCGACGTGCTCGGGGCCGGGCAGCGAGTCGCGGTAGGTGGTGCTGTAGCCCTGGAAGTCGAAGGTGAGCACCGCGAGGGTGCGGGCCACGGTGTAGAGGTCGGAGGCGACGGAGGGGCCGTCGGCGGCGATCTCCGGGGCCTGGTAGCCGATGGTGCCGTAGATCGGGCCGTCGTCGTCGAGCCGGCGGACCGCGCCCATGTCTATGACCTTGAGCGCGTCGCCGCTCTGGATCACGTTGTCGATCTTGAAGTCGCAGTACACCAGGCCCCGGCCGTGCAGGTAGCCCAGGGCCGGCAGCGCCTCCAGCACGTACGCGATCGCCTGCTCCACGGGCAGCGGCTCGCGCCGGCCGTCCGCGGTGCGGCGCTCGTTGGCGATGTCCTTGAGCGACTTCCCGCCGACGTACTCCATCACGATGTAGCCGTCGGTGGCGCCGGTGCGCAGGTCCGGGTGCTCGGCGAAGTTGATGATCCGGACGATGTTCGGGTGGTCCACCTCGGCCAGGAAGCGCCGCTCGGCGACGGCCACCGCGAGGGCGTCCTCGTCCCCGGTGTCCAGCAGGCCCTTGAGCACCACCCACTTGTCGTTGACCCGCCGGTCCACTGCCAGGTAGATCCAGCCGAGGCCGCCGTGCGCCAGGCAGCCCACCACCTCGTACTGCCCGCCGACCAGGTCGCCGCGGCGCAGCTTGGGCGTGAACGAGTACGGCGTGCCGCACTTGGTGCAGAAGCCGTCGGGGCGGCCCGGGAGGCCGTTCTTCTCCCGGCCCACCGGGGCGTCGCACCTGGAGCAGAACCGCTTGCGCTCGGGCACCTCCGGGTCGGCCAGCACCGCCCGGGCCGGGTCGGCCGCCTCGACGGTCGGTACGGTGACCAGGCCCGCGCCCAGCCGGTTGCGGGTGCCCGCGGTGGTGCTGTTCCGGGTGGAGCGGACCGAGAGCGAGCGGCCGCTGCCGGTGCGGGTCGAGCGGTCCGAGCGGGAGCGGCCGGACATCGAACGGGCCGAGCCGGTGCGGGCCGACAGCGCGCGGGCCGAGGCGCCGTGGCCGGAGCCGCCGTGACCGGAGCCGTTGTGGCCGGAGCCGTGCCCGGAGCCGTTGTGCCGGGAGCCGGGGGAGACCCGGGCGGAGGGGACGTACGGCTGGGTGACGCCGGTGTCGTCGCCGGGCGGGGTCAGACCGCACTCGTCGCAGTAGCCGTCCGGGTCGATGGTGCCGGAGCAGTCGCGCGGGCAGGGCGAGCCGGGGCCGGCGGACTCCGGTGCCCCGGCCGTCGAGGCCCCGGAGGCCCCGGAGGCCCCGGAGGTCCCGGACGCGGCGGGCGTCGCGGTGGTCCGGCCCGCCGGAGCCAGTCCGCACTCGTCGCAGTAGCCGTCGGCGTCGATCCTGCCGCTGCCGGAGCACTCCGGCCGTTCGCACGTCCCGCCCATCAACCTCAGCCCCCCTGAACCTGTCCGTCGGCCGGCGGCTGTCCGGCCGCCTCCTGAGCCTGCCCGGCTTCGGCCTCGGTGTGGGCCGGCCGCAGCGACTGCTGGAACCGGGCCACCGCGGCGGCCGCCGCCCGCAGGTCGCAGGGCGCGCTCCACAGCAGCCAGCGCGCCTTCTCGTACCGCTCGATCACTTCCGGGTCCTCGGAGACCCGCAGCCGGGCCGCCATCGCCTTGTAGGCGTCCAGCCGACCGCGCAGCTCGGCCCGGACGGCCAGCGGCTGGGTCACCTCGGTGAGCGACTGCCGGGCCCGGGTCAGCTCCTTGGCGGCGGCGTCCTCCAGGGTGTCCAGCAGCGGTGCCAGCCGGCCCCACTGCCCGGCCTGGCGCAGGTCCAGCGCCGCGACGATCCGCTCGCGCAGCGCCGAGGCGGGCCCGGGCACCGCCGGGACGTCACTGGACGCTATCTTCGCCAGCACCTCGCCGCGCGCCCGGCGGGCCTCGGCCAGGGTGGCGTCGGCCCGCTGGAGCAGGTCGCCGACGCCCTGGAGGCGCTCCTCGGCCTCGTCGCGCAGCCGCAGCAGGTCCTCCAGCTCCAGCCGGACGCCGTCCAGCGCCCGTCCGGCCCGGTCGAACCGCTCGGTGTCCACCATCCCGGCCGGGCCGGCGAAGGCCGAGCCCTCCGGGACGGTGCCGCGCTGGGCGGGCACCCGGGCCGGGCGCCACAGCGCGAGCGGGTCCCCGCGCACCTCGGTGCGCAGGTCGGTGAGGTCCTTCTCGATGCCGGCCAGGTCGTCGCCCAGCGGGTGGGCGCCGGTGCGCACGCCGAGCGAGGCGGCCAGGGTGCGCACCCGCTGGAGCTCGGCGAGCAGCAGGTCGATCCGGGCCGGCAGCGCGGACCAGACCGCGTCGGCGGCGCTGACCACCTCCAGCACGGTGGCGTACCAGGAGTTCATCCGGGCCATCAGCGCGTCCAGGCTGATCCGTTCCACCAGCTTGGCGGGCGCGCCGAGCACCTGCGGGCCGTCCGGCACCACTCCGCCCGGGACGGTCACGGCGTCGCCGGTCAGCAGTTCGCTCAGCTCGGCGAGTTCGGGCCCGCCGGGCTTGGCCTTGCGGGCCCGTACGGCCCGGGCCGAGGCCAGTGCCTCGGAGTAGCGGTCGAACAGCGCCCAGAGCAGCGGCAGGCCCTTGCCGGCGACCGACCAGCGCTCCAGGGTGCGCCCGGACAGCTCGGCGCCGTCCAGCAGCCGCAGGCCCGGGTGGTCCTGGAGGGCGAGCAGTGCCGACTCGACCGCGTCCCGCTCCGCGCCGAGGCGGGCGAGCGCGCGGTCGACCTCCTCCCGGCTCAGTACCGGGCCAGCCGATGCCGCCACCGCGGTGTCCTTCCTTCCTCGCGTGCGATCCCGACGTGCCTGACGTGCTCGACGTACCGGACGTGCGGTCCCGCGACAACCCCCGTGTCCACCACCGGTCTCCCCGTGGTGATCGTCCCGAACCCTAACCGGTGGCCGTTGCGGCAGAGCGGGCGCGGGGCGTCAAGACACCGTCAGCGCCCCGCTGACGACCCGTGCGCTACCTCCTCCGCGCCGTCCTGCGCGTCACCGCGCGCCGTCCTGTTCCCTCGCCCCGGGAAGGCTCCGGGCAAGCCCCGGGAAGGCCCCGGCGCCGCCTCAGTGGGTGCCCGGCCAGTAGTGCTCGGCCTCGTTGACCATGTACGGCTTGAGCCAGTGCTCGTACGAACGGGCCCAGTCCCCGCGCGCGTAGTAGTCGGCCAGGACCTGGTTGACCCGGGCGGTCAGGTCGGTGCTGTCCTTGAGCATGGCGACGCCGATCACCTCCGGCTGGGCCTCGCCGTCCACGATCCGCACGGTCTGGTCCTGCGCGGCCTGACCGGCCGCCAGGCCGTTGTCGGTCATGGTGGCGTCGACCTTGCCGAGCTGCATCAGGACCAGGCAGTCCAGCTGGTTCTCCACCGTGACGACCTGCCGGGCCGTGTTCTTCTCCTTGACGATGGCCAGCGCGGTGGAGCCGTCGGCGGCGCAGACCGCCTTGTCCTTGATCGCGTCGTCGATGTTCTTCGCCGGCGACGACTTCGGCACCAGGACGCGTTGGCTGATGTTGAAGTACGGCTTGGAGAAGGCGACGTCCTCCATCCGCTTGCAGTTGATCGTCATGGTGCGGACGATCAGGTCGACCCGGCCCTTCTTGATGGCGTCGATCCGGTCGGCCGTGGCCACCGGCTTGAGCACCACCTTCTCCGGATCGCCCATGACGGCCGCGCCGATCGCCCGGGCGAGGTCGATGTCGAAGCCCTCGATCTGGCCGGTGTTCGGGTTGCGGGCGCCCCAGCGGTAGCTGTTCTGGTCCACCCCGATCACCAGGCTGCGCTTGGTCTTGATGGCCTTCACGGCCGGGCCGTCCTCGCTGCTCGGCGGCACGCTCTTGTTGACGTCGCAGCCGTCGGCCGGGGTCTGCTCCTGCTGTACGGCCAGGGGCGCGGCGGTCGTGGCCGTCGGCACGGCGCCGACCGGGCCGCCCCCGGCGAGCACGGCCGCGCCGGCCGCCAGCAGGGCCAGCGCGGCGGCGGGCCTGGTCCTGTTCCTGGATCCGCTGAGTCCTCTGTTGCGCATCGGTTCCGTCTCCCCCTTGCCCGTTACCGGTACTCGGCCAGTCGCCGGCCGAGGCCCCGCAGCGCGGCGGCCGCGGCCACCAGGCCGAGCAGCGCGACGGCGACGGCGGCGGCGCGCAGGTCCCCGCCGGTGCCCTCGGCGGCCTTGTCGAAGCGGTCCTGCTCGATGGCGGCGGCCTGCGCGAGCGCCTTGTCGGTGGCGTCGAAGGCGGCGTCGGCGGTGGCCGCGTCGCCCTTGGCGGTCACGGTGGCCTCCAGGGCGGCCTGGTAGTCGGCGTCGTTGACCTCCCGGTCCCGGGCGGCGTCGTGCCGCCGACGCCACTCGTCGAACTGCTTCGAGGCGTCCACCACGCTCGACACGGCGGCCGACGGCGCCAGTCGGACGGCCTCCGGCAGTGAGCCGTCGGAGCGGTCCGGCGGGAGGTCCCCGGCGCCGGCCAGGTGCTGGGTGGCCTTCGTCCACTGGTCGGCGTACCGGGTGGTCGAGCCGCGGGCGACGAAGTGCAGGTTCTCCGCCAGCCGGGCGGTCAGCACGTCCACCCGGGCGGAGTTGAGCGCCCGCAGCGGGGCCGCGCCCTCCCGCCGGCTCTGCTGGAGCGCCGAAGTGGTGGCCAGTCCGGTGACGGTCAGCCACAGGGCGCCGGCCAGCACGGCGGCGGTGGCGCCCAGCAGCCCGATGTTGAAGACCCGGTTGGTGCGGCGGAACAGCGTCAGCTGCACCCGGACCAGCGCGACCAGGGTGACCAGCGCCAGGCCGTACGCCCCCCACGGCACCGCCCTGGCCTCGGCGTGGTCGTCGGCCAGCTCCCGGTCCTCCACGGCGGCCAGCTCGGCGGCGGCCGGCAGCAGCACGGTCTGCATCTGCTCGGAGGCGTACCGCAGGTAGGCGCCGCCGAGCGGTATGCCCTGCCGGTTGTCGGCCCGCGCGGTCTCCACCAGGCCGGCGTACACCGGGAGTTGCTGGTTCAGTCGGGCGAGCGAGCCCTGCGCGGGGGAGGTCGCCGTGGTCCGGGCGGCGGCCTCGGCGATCAGCTTGGCGGCGGTGGCGACGTCCTGCTCGTAGCGGTTGCGGACCTCTTCGGGCTCGGCGCCGGCCAGCAGGAAGCCGCTCGCCGCGGTGGTGGCGGCGTCGGCCAGGTTGCGGTGGATCTCGGCGGCGTCCCGGCTGAGCGGCTGGCTGTACGAGACCACCCGGTCGGCGGCCTGCGCCCTGGTCTCCAACTGCCAGGCGGTGAGGCCGCCGAAGGCGACGGTGAGCACGGCGAGCACCACCCCGGCCAGCCGCAGCCGGCCCGGGGGCGTGCGGGTGGCCTGTGCGAGCCGGGCGCGCACGCCGGTGGCGACGGTCGTCGGGGGGCGCTTCGCGGGAGCACCGCCGGGCTTCGCGACCGGGGCCGCCGCTCCGGGGCCGGCCGGGGCCACCGGGCCGGCCGTCGTCGCCGGTGCGGCCGTCGCCATCGGTGTGCCCGGTACGCCCGGTGTGCCCGGCGGCCCCGGCGGCCGGCCGGGCCGTCCCGGGAACCCGGCGCCGGACGCGCCGCTGCCTACTGGTCTTGCCACCCGCCTCATCCTCCCCTGGGGCCGGGCCCGTCCCCGGGGCCCGACCGATGGCAGCAGTATGGCCGTCCCTCCCCCCGACCACACCCGACTTGCGCCGATCTTGAGCATGTCGTGCACGCTCCCCGGGACGGCTCGTGCCGCTGGTACGGCCGTTCCCGCCGCTCCCGCCGGTGCGATCCGTACCGTTCCCGCCGCTCCCGTCGTTCCCGCCGCTCCCGAGCCTCGGCCGAGGAGGTGGCGAACCATCCGACGCGGGCCGCGCCCCGTGCGGTTCCCCCGGCCGGGCGGAGCGCGGGGGTACGCCGCGGCCCGGGGCCCCGTTCACGGGCGCGCAATCCCGGGTGCGGCACCCCCTCGCTCCGTACGATGGAGGTATGCGCCTGCTTGGAACGATCTCGCCCGACCGCCCGCTGCTCGTCGTCGCCGTGCGCGAGGAGGCCGCCCACCTGGACGACCGCCTGCCCGTGCTGCTCACCGGGATCGGGAAGGTCAACGCCGCCGTCGCGCTGGCCACCGTCCTCGCGCAGGGCGAGAAGCCCTCCGAGGTGATCAACCTCGGCACGGCCGGCGCCCTGCGCCCCGGCTGGGAGGGCATCCACCACGTGGTCCAGGTGATCCAGCACGATCTGGACACCGCCACCCTGCACGCGCTCACCGGGCGTGAGTACGGCGCCCCGCTGGTGATCGGCAAGGGCGACGGCCCGGTGCTGGCCACCGGCGACCTCTTCGTCTCCGACCCGGACGCCCGCGACCGGCTCGCCGAGCACGCCGACCTGGTGGACATGGAGGGCTACGCCGTCGCCACCGTCGCGCACCGCGCCGGGGTGCCGGTGCGGCTGGTCAAGCACGTCAGCGACGAGGCCGGGGACGGCGCGGCGCACAGCTGGAAGGAGTCGGTGGACGACTGCGCCCGCAAGCTGGCCGACTGGGTGACCGCGCAGGGCTGGTGACGCGGCCTCAAAGTCGGTTTCCCGGGGGTGCGGCGCTGGCTAGGGTGGCGCGATGACCGAGAACACCGCCCCGGGCAAGCTCTCCGACGTCCGTCCGCCGAGTCTGAACGCGGACGAGCCGACCACCCTGCTGACCTTCCTCGACTACCTGCGCGAGGCGGTCGTCGCCAAGCTCGACGGCGTCTGCGACGAGGACGCCCGGCGCCCCGGCGTCGCCTCCGGCACCAGCCTGCTGTGGCTGGTGCGGCACCTGACCGTGGTCGAGGACAACTGGTTCACCTGGGCCTACCGGGGCGAGGGCGAGGAGCCGCGCGAGTCGGACGAGGTGCCGCTGGACGGCGCGACGGTGGCCGCGGAGGTCGCCGCCTACCGGGAGGCGATCGAGCGGTCCAACGCGGTGGCCGCGGCCGCCCCGGACCTGGACCGGCCGGGCGTGCGCTCGCTGCGGCCGGACGCCAGCGAGGGGCCGTCGCTGCGCTGGGTGCTGGTCCACATGATCGAGGAGACCGGGCGGCACGCCGGGCACGCGGACATCATCCGCGAGCAGCTCGACGGCGCCGTCGGGCGCTGAGGGGCCCGGGGCGCCGCGAGGAGGACGGGGCGCCGCGAGCGGAACGGGGTGGGAGGGGCGACGGCCCCGCCCACCCCGTTCCGTGCACCCGGGGTTCCGTGCGCCCGGGGTCAGGCGTTCCGGAAGTCCGAGAGGTCCAGGGCCGCCAGCCGCTCCGGGTCGGTGAGCACATCGATCGCCACGATCGCGCCGTCCACCACGGTGAACGCCATGATCGACAGCGCCCGGCCGTTGTCGCCGATGACCACCGCGCCGGCGGTGCCGTTGACCAGCGCCGGGCGGGCGAACGGCGACAGCGTGCCCCACAGGACGGCCTGGCCGGCCACCGTGTCGGCGCCCGAGAGCACCACCGTGTGCCGGGCCATCGCGGCGCCGCCGTCCGAGCGCAGCACCACGTCCGGGTCGAGCACGGCGACGAGCGCGCCCAGGTCGCCGTTGCGGGCGGCGGCGAAGAACGCGTCCACGGCCAGCCGCTGCCGGCCGAGGTCGGGGTCGGGCGCGGGCGCCTGCCCCTGCACCTTGCGGCGGGCCCGGCTGGCCAGCTGGCGGGTGGCGGCCGCGGTCTTCTCGATCAGCGGGGCGATCTCCTCGAACGGCACCGCGAACAGGTCGTGCAGGACGAAGGCGACCCGCTCGGCCGGTGACAGCGACTCCATCACCACCATCAGCGCCAGCCCGACCGAGTCCGCGAGCATCACCTCCTGCTCCGGGTCCACCACGCCCTCGCGCCGCAGCAGCGGGTCCGGGATGCGCGGCGGGCCGGGCTCGCCGTCCGGTCCGGCGGGCTCCAGCGGCTCCTCGCGGCGCTGGGCGCGGGTGCGCAGCAGGTTCAGGCAGACCCGCGAGACGACCGTGGTGAGCCAGCCGCCGAGGTTGGCCACCCCGGCGGTGTCGGTGCGGTCGTAGCGGAGCCAGGCCTCCTGGAGGGCGTCCTCGGCCTCGCTGATCGAGCCGAGCATCCGGTACGCGACGGCGCGCAGGTGCGGGCGGTGCTCCTCGAAGAGCGCGGCCCGGGCCGCGCTCCCGTCCACCTTCTCGTCCACGTGTCACATTCCTTCGTCGCCGGGGGTCAGGGCAGCAGGAGCCACCCAACAACGGCTGCGGCGGGGAGATCAACTCCCCGCCCGGGACGAATCGGAGACGATCATGACGAAGGACACCGTGCTGGTCACCGGCGGTACCGGAACCCTGGGCCGACAGGTGGTCCCGCTGCTGCGCGCCGCCGGGCTGCCGGTGCGCGTGCTCAGCCGGCAGGGCCGTCCGGACGCCGACGGCGTGACGTACGCGCTCGGCGACCTGCTCGGCGACCCGGCGACGGCGGCCGGGCGGCTGGACGAGGCGCTGGCGGGGGTGGGCACCGTGCTGCACCTGGCCGGCGGCCCCAAGGGCGACGACGTCGCCACCCGACTGCTGGTCGCCGCCGCCCGGCGGGCCGGGGTGCGGCACCTGGTGTACATCTCGGTGATCGGCGCGGACCGGCTGCCGCTCGGCTACTTCCGGGCCAAGCACGCCGCCGAGCGGGCGGTGGCCGACTCGGGCCTGCCGTACACGATCCTGCGGGCCGCGCAGTTCCACGACCTGGCGTTCACGGTGGCCGGGAAGATGGCCGGGCTGCCGCTCGTCCCGGCCCCCGGCGGGGTCCGCTGGCAGCCGGTGGACGTACGGGAAGTCGCAGCCCGCCTGGTGGAGTTGACGCTCGGCGAGCCGGCCGGAGCGGTGCCGGACCTGGCCGGCCCCACGGTGTACGAGATGGCCGAGCTGACCCGCGGCTACCTCGCGGCGCGCGGCCGCCGCCGCCCGCACCTGCCGCTGCGGGTGCCGGGCAAGGTCGGGCGGGCGTACCGGGCGGGGGAGAACCTGGCCCCGGCGGGGGCCGAGCACGGGCGGCGGACCTGGGAGGAGTACCTCGCGGAGCGGCTGGCGGTCTGAGGACTGTCCGTGGCGGTCCGTAGGGTGGCCGCCATGTCCCTCCTCGATGCGATCCGCGCCGACTCCGCCGCCGCCGACTTCCTGGCCTGGCCGGGCGAGTTCGATCCCTCCCGCAGCTACCGGCACGTCGAGGAGGTGGTGCTCGCCTCGGGCGCGGCCCTGGAGCCGGTGGCCAAGGACGGCGCCGGCGGCACCTACTTCCTCTGCGGGGAGGGCGGCGAGGAACGGCCCGTGCTGTACGCCGACTCCGAGGGCGGCGCGGCCCTGCTGGCCGTCGGGGTGCCGGAGCTGGTCCGGCTGCTGCTGGCGGTGCCGTGGTGGCGGGACTGCCCGCGGCTGACGGCCGAGGAGAGCGCCGAGGCGGCCGAGGAGTACCGGGAGGAGGAGCCCGGGCTGCTCGCCGAGCGGGACGCGGCGGCCGCCGCGCTCGGCCTCGACGTCCCCTCCGCGGCCGAGGCCCTGGCGCGGCTGCGGGAGCTCGCGCTGGGCCTCGGTGCCTCGTACGTGCTGCTCAACGCGGAGGAGGGCAACGCGTACCAACCGCTGCTCAGGCCTTAGCGGCCCGGAGCACCCGCTCCGCCGTCTGCTCAGGCCTTGGCGGCCCGGAGCACCCGCTCCGTCGTCACCACCTTGGCGAAGCGCATCGCGTGCAGGGTGGTCGCCGTGGCGCGGGCGAGGTCGGCGGCGGGGACGGTGGTGCCGTCGGGGCCGGTCATGTCGAAGGAGTGCATGGCGTCGGTGGGGAAGATCGCGTCGTAGCCGAGGTTGCCGGCCATCCGGGCGGTGGTCTCGTTGCACACGTTGGTGATGATCCCGGTGACCACGACCTGCCGGGCGCCGCGTTCCTGGAGCCAGGCGTGCAGGTCCGGGGTGCCGTAGAAGGCGCTGTTGACGGTCTTGGTGACGTGCAGGGCGGGGGTGAGGCCGGCGACGAAGTCCTTCAGCTCGTACCCCGGGGTGCCCTCGGCGAGCGGGCCGGCCGCGGAGGCGTGCTGCACGGTGACGATCGGCCGGTCGGTGGCCTGCCAGGCGGCGATCAGCTCGGCCATCCGCTGCTCGGCCTGCGGGTTGTCGCGCGGGCCCCAGAAGGAGGTGTCCTCGAAGCCCTTCTGGACGTCGATGAGCAGCAGGACGGCGTCGGGGTCGAGGGTGAGCGGGGCGTCGAAGGCGTCGGTGTTCGTCATGCCGTCCATCCTGGTCGGCGGCACCGGGGAGGCGTGATGGGCAGGGAGGCCACCCATCGATGGATTCCTGCCACGGACAGGCCTACTGTTCCTGCCATGCGAACGGTGGGTTGCCTGATCTTCGACGGAGTCCGGGCCTTCGACTACGCGGTGATCGGCGAGGTGTGGCAGAACCGGACCTCCCGGCCCGGCCTGCCCGCCTTCGACCTGCGGGTCTGCGGGCCGGAGGGCTCGCGGGTGCGTCTGGGCGGCGGGCTGGAGCGCGTCCCCGACCACGGGCCGGCGGCACTGGCCGACTGCGACCTGGTGGTGGTGCCCGGCGTCGAGGACCCGGCCGCCCCGCGCAGTCCGGAGGTCCTGGACGCCCTGCGGGCCGTCGCCGCCGCCGGCGTCCCGGTCGCCTCGCTCTGCGCGGGGGCCTTCGTCCTCGCCGAGGCCGGCCTGCTGGACGGCCGCGAGGCCACCACCCACTGGGCGCTGGCGCCCGAACTCGCCCGCCGCTTCCCGGCGGTGACGGTCCGGCCCGAGGTGCTCTTCACCGGCGGCGACGGCCTGTGGACCTCGGCCGGCGTCGCGGCGGGCATCGACCTCTGCCTCCACCTCGTCCGCACCGCCCACGGCCAGCAGGCCGCCGCGACCATCGCCCGCGCCATGGTCACCGCCCCCTTCCGGGCGGGTGGCCAGGCCCAGTTCATCCCCTCCCCGGTCCCGGACGGCGCCGCCGGCGACGACGACCCGCTGGCCCGCCTGCGCGCCGAGGTCCTGGCCTCCCTCGACACCCCCTGGACCGTGCACCGGATGGCCGCCACCGCCCTGATGTCCGACCGCACCTTCGCCCGCCGCTTCACCGCCACCACCGGCTCCACCCCGATGCGCTGGCTCCTCGACCAGCGCGTCCTCACCGCCCAGCGCCTCCTGGAGGAGACCGACCTGCCCGTCGACACCGTCGCCGGCCGCTGCGGCTTCGCCTCGGCCGTCTCGCTGCGCCCGGTCTTCACGGCCCGGGTGGGCGTGGCCCCGCGGGAGTACCGCCGCGCCTTCCGCGGCCGGGTGGAGGAGTAGCGGAGGGGGCCGAACCGGCCCGTCCGGTGCGGGAGTTGCCGCCGGGCGCCGCCCGGGGAGCGGGGTGGCGGCCCTCAGCGCCGCCACCCCGTTGGCTTCTCGGCACGGGGCTCGGGGTTCGTTGAGCCAAACCCCACCTTGGGGTGAAGTCGGCGGAACGCGGAACGCGGGACGCCGAACGCCGAGCGCGGGGCGCCCTCAGTTCGTGGCGGTCTCGCGCAGACGCTTCTTGTCGGGCTTGCCGACGGGCGTCAGCGGGATCTCGTCGACGAGGTGGAGCACCTCGGGGGCGAAGATCCGGCCCTTGCGTTCGGTGACGAAGGCGCGGAGTTCGTCCAGCCGCGGCCGCTGCCCCGGGGCGGGGACGACGGCGACGTGGACGTGCTCCGCCGCCTGGTCGTCGCGGACCCCGAAGACCGCGCAGCGGGCGACCGCCGGGTGGGTGACGAGGAGGTCCTCCACCTCGGACGGGTAGACGTGCCCGCCGACCACGATGATCAGGTCCTTGATCCGGTCGGAGAGGTAGAGGTAGCCGTCCTCGTCGACGTAGCCGACGTCGCCGGTGTTCAGCCAGCCGTCCCGCAGCACGGCGGCGGTGAGGTCGGGCCGCTTCCAGTACCCGGCCATGACGACGTCGGAGCGCAGGTGGATCTCACCCTGCTCGCCGGGCGGCAGGTCGGTGCCGTCGAGCGAGCGGATCGCCACCTCGACGCCCGGGACGGGCCGGCCGACCGGGACCTGGGTGCTGTCCGGGCCGACCCGGTCGTGCTCCTGTGGGGTGAGCATGGAGATCAGCTGGGCCTCCGACATCCCGTAGACCCCGAACAGGACGGGCCCGAAGACCTTGAGCGCCTCGCGGACCCGGGTCGGCGAGGCGGCGCTGCCTCCGTACAGGACGTGCCGTAGGCCGGACAGGTCGGTGCGGCCGATCGCGGGGTGGTCGAGCAGCTGGTGGAGCAGCGGCGGCAGCAGCCAGACGTCGGTGATGCGCTCGCGCTCGAGGGCGGCCAGGACGGCGCCGGGGTCGAAGGAGCGCTGGAGGACCACCGTGCCGCCGCGCTGGAGCATCAGGTCGGTGAGGACCCCGGCCAGGTGGGCGAGCGGGGTGGCGGCGAGGAGGCGGGGTGCGCCGTCGGCCGGGTCCGCGCCGAACGGGGAGTCGAAGATGCGGCGGTAGGGCCCGTGCAGGCTCAGGATGCCCTTCGGGATGCCGGTGGTGCCGCCGGTGTGGCGGATGCCGAGGTCGTCCTCCGGGCCGATCCGCACGCCCGGGGGCTCGGCGGGGCGGTGGGCGGAGGCGGCGACGACGTCCTCGCCGATGGCGGGGGCGCCGCCGTCCGTCGGCCAGGGGCCGAGGGTGAGGACGGTCGGAACGTCGATCAGCGGGAGCAACTCGCGGGCGGAGGCGTACCGTTCGGCGTCCACGAGTAGCAGGGTGGTGTCGACGCTCGCCGTGATCTCGGCCAGGACCGGGATGCTCATGCCGTCGTACAGGTTCACCACCCGGGCCCCCGCGAGGCCGGCCGCGTACCGGGCGCCGAGGGCCTCGGGGGTGTTGCCGGTCAGCAGGGTCACGGTGGTGCCGAGGGCGGCGCCGCGGGCGATCAGCTCGTGGGCGAGGCGGTAGGTGGCGGCGGCGAAGTCGCCGGCGGTGATCCCGGCGCCGTCGGCGGTGACGACGGCCCGCCGGTCGGGGTCGGAGGCGAGGGCCTGGAGGATCAGCGCGGGGCCGCTGACGAACTCCTCGTCACCCATGGCTACTTCTTCCTTGCAGTGTGCAACCATGGGCACAGGCTAACCCCAACCTCCTTTCCCGGTACGGGAACTGCCGAGGAGGGCCGGATGTGATCGCCGGCCACTCGAACGGGGGAATGGGCGTGGGCGCGGGATCGTTCGCGGACCGGCCGCTCAGAGATCTGCTCAGAAGGCGGCCGGGGGTCGGAGCGCGAGGTCGGTCGCGGTGGCCCAGTGGGCGGTTGCGGCGGTGACGATCACGTAGCCCTGCTGGGAGGGGAGTCGGGGGACGAGGGCACTGCGGCAGCCGTGGCTGTGGTGCACCTCGACGGGGACGGGGACGCCGTGCAGCAGGACCTCGCCCGGGGTGGGCGGGCCGTCGAGCGGGGCGAGGTGGGTGCGCGGGTCGAGGCGGTCCGCGTTGGCCAGGAAGGTGGAGAGCTGGGACTGCGGGGTGGTGAGGGAGCCCACCCGGTGGCCGGGCGGAACCGGGCGCGAGGTCTGGACGACGGCCACGAGTTCGCCGTCCAGGTGGTAGTTGAGGTCGAGGTGGCAGAGGTAGCCGTCGGAGGACAGCCGCCCGAGCAGGAAGGACCACCCGGGCGGAGCCGCGCGCAGGGCGGCGATCTGCTCGCCCCACTCCTCGGCGGTCTCGCGGTGGGTCGGTATGCGGATGCTGCGCGGGCGGGTGTCATGGAACAAGGGTTTCCCCCAACGAGCGGTCGGTGAGTGGTCGTTGGGACGAGTATGCGGGTGTCGCCGGGCGGTTCGGGGGCGGGTCGGTCGGTAGGCTCGCGCGGTGCGGGCAGTGGCCGATCCGGACGGGGAGTGATCCGTGACGACGTACGTTCTGATCCACGGCGCGGCAGCCGATGCCTGGTGCTGGGAGCCGCTGGCGGCCGAGTTGCGCGGGCTGGGGCACCGGGTGGTGGCGCCGGACCTGCCCTGCGACGACGACGCGGCCGGGCTCGCCGGGTACGCGGACGCGGTGGTCGCGGCGATCGGCGACCGGTCGGGCGAAGTCGTGGTCGTCGCGCACTCGTTCGGCGGCTTCACCGGCCCGCTGGTGTGCGAGCGGGTGCCGGTGGACCTGCTGGTGATGCTCCAGGCCCAGGTGCCGGCCCCGGGGGAGACACCGGGGGAGTGGTGGGAGAACACCGGCTACTGGCCGGCCCGCCGCGAGTCCGACCGCGGCAGGGGCGTGGCGGAGGGCGCGGAGGAGGACGAGCGTGCCCTGTTCCTGCACGACACCCCGGCCGCACTGGCCGAGGAACTCCTCGCGGGGCACCAGCGGCGGCAGTCCGCGACCCCGTTCGGGACGCCGTGGCCGCTGGCGGCCTGGCCGGAGGTGCCGACCAGGTTCCTGCTGGCCACCGGCGACCGGTTCTTCCCGCCCGCGTTCCTGCGGCGGCACGTCGAGGAGCGGCTCGGCTTCCGGCCGGACGAGATGCCGGGCGACCACCTGCCCATGCTCGGCCACCCGCGGGAGCTGGCCGAACGGCTGGAGGCGTACCGGGCCGCGCTGTAGCCGCTGCCGGAGCGGTGCCGTCGCGCGTACCGGGGACGGTCGACGCGGAGGCGGAGCTGTGGATCCCGGTGGCGCGGGCCGTGCGGAGCTGACGGGCGGCGGCGGCA